>DATKWR010000191.1:0-7106 GCA_035529475.1 Sedimentisphaerales bacterium
ACGCAACAGGGCAGTGCGACGGACTGGATCGTCGATCTGGATCAGTTTGCCATCGACCGGACCGCCATCACCAAGGCGAGTCTGGTTCTGGGAAACCTTGACACCCCGACCCCCGGCGGAGCGGGCTTGCTCACTATTAACAATGTACGTCTGCTTCCATGGCTGCCGTTGGTTGTCTGGGTCTCCTTCCATGGCGCTGATGACGCGCCCTCGTCCGGCGCTGTGGGTGTTGGCTTCACCGAGGCGCCCGATAAGGCGTACACCGATCTGCTCACAGCCAACGGCTACGACGTGACACGCTATATCACGACGGGCACTCCCGACGTGAACGTGCTCAATGCGGCGGATCTGGTGATCATCAGTCGCTCGGTGGACAGTGGCCATTATCAGAACGCTGCGGCCACGACGTGGAACGGCATTTCCGCTCCCATGATCATCGTGGGTGGTTACGTCCTGCGGAGCAGCCGCATGGGCTACACCACCGGCACGACCATGGTGGACATCACCGGGGACATTACGCTGACGGTCAACGACCCGAACCACCCGATTTTCGCGGGAATCTCGCTGACCAACGGCACCATGACCAATCCATATGCCGGTGTTGTCGTGTATCCCACCGACGGCACAACTAAGGCGCAGGGCATCTCGGTCAATACCAATCCGGTGAACGCTGAGGGGACAGTCCTGGCCACGGTCTCAGCCGCCGGCAATGGTCCTGCTGGGGGCATGGTTATCGCCGAATGGCCGGCTGGGGCCACGTTGACGCACGCCGGCGGGGCTGGAACGGACACACTGGCTGGTCATCGGCTGGTGTTCCTGACCGGCGCTCGTGAGGCGAGTGGCAAGAACTCACAAACGGCGGGTATGTATGATCTGTTCCCAGATGGCGCACAGATGTTCCTCAACGCGGCTAAGCTGATGGTGTCTGCTGGAACTCGATAGTAGCATTGGAGAAGACCAGTCAGGTCTGTCACCTAATAGGGCAATGTTCAAGGGCCTGGAGGCGCAAGATTATGCCCCCAGGCCCCTTATTGTGCCAGCCTGGCGGCGCCCTCCGGCATCGCTTGAGCCGGAATTGTATAGGGACGGTAGGATTGACTTGAACGATATGCCTGCTGCGGTGAATCGGCAGCTTGGCGAGCAACTTTGGCTCAAGCAGCAAAAAGCTTAGCGCCAATTCGGGGCCTGTACTGATTGACTCGGTACGGGCCCCGGTTGTTTTTAGACCACGATCCGATCCCTCCAAAGGACATTACAGGCCTGAGTGAACGCTCGCTTCCGATACAAAACGCATTAGCAGGCGAAGTGCAACACGGGGGTTGTGGAGAACAGCGGGCCAACCGGTTGCCTGATACGGTCGAGCTTCCGGGGATGCTGTCCCCAGACCCCTGGGATTTATCGCTTTAAGCCAGCGGCATGAGAAGCGGACAAGGTGGTGAAAAGCGCTGAAAAGGGGGCCAGGAGGAGGGTCCAAATGGGGGCCACCGGGATCAGAAATCAGGATAGGGCCTGATCCATTGCGGCCAGAGATCTGAAGTCACGCCGCCGGCACTTGTCCAGGGGCCGTTGGTCTTAAACTCTCTGTGCCATTTGAGGGTCCAGAGTTCCTTCAGACCCACCTTGCGTACCGAGCCATCTGCAAATGAGCTGCAAATGGCCCCGCGGTGTCGATTGATGCATACCCGCGCCATCCTGCTTTCACCTTGCCAGGAATCGTATTCATTCGCGGGCGGACCATCCGTTTCTATGGGAAACAGGTCAAAACGCAGGCCATCCATGAACACCGGCACACTGGCCCCATGGGGAACTTGGAGGAAATTGCGGTATCCGTACGAAGCCGGGATGCCTCGCACGTAGCTGCCGTCGGCGGGAATAGGGATCAGATAGCTGTTGAGGCCGTAGCTGCCTGCTATCCCATTTTCTCCACAGGAATAAGCGCCATAAGTGCCTTTGAAGATGCCCCAGGCCCGGTCGATATTGAATGTCTCGCTGTTGTTGCCGAACTCGTCGGTGATCGGCTTGGTGGCGGTCGGGCAGAACCATATCTTGTTCTTCTTCCAGTTCTTCAGATCGTCGCTGAGCTGGCAGGGCCACCAGTGCCCAAGCTCGTTGACGCCGGAGAAGAACTTGCCGTTATTGTCGTCGCAGTAGGTGTTCAGAACCAGCACCCACTGCCGAAGATTGGCCGAGCAACCCACCATCCTGGCCTGTTCCCGCACCCGTCGAAGAGCCGGCATCAAAATAGCCATTAATATGGCAATAATAGCGATTACCACCAAGAGTTCTATCAGAGTAAACCCATTTCGTTCGCGCATGACGTTTATTCCTCTTTTTCGAGAAGGAGAACCGAGTTCTGCCAGCCTGGGTGCCTGCACTAATTGTAACACAAGTGGTTGTGGAAATGCAAGCTATAAGTGCAGCGCAAGAGGTGTTCCGGCTGGGTCAACCGTAAGCAGAAGGGCAACGGCAAGCAGCATGTTGAACCTGCCGGAATATTCTTGAAATTGCGATGAAATTACGTTATTATGAGGCTTAAAGCATATAAGATTGTTGCAGTGAAGTTTACATAGATATGTCGGTGTTAATGTCTTTTGTCGAGGAGGACCATCATGTGTAGAAGACTTACCTGTTCACTTGTGATATTGGCTGTTGGTATGGCGACTGCGGCCGGGGCGGCCCAGATTGTCTATGAAGGCTTTGATGGTGTAGCCGGTACGGATGTGGACGGCAGTGGGGGCGGCAGTGGCTGGGCCGCCGGAAGTGTCTGGACCGATGATATGGCGAGTGCCAACCAGTTTGTACTTACGGAACCGGGAATGACGTTTGCCAATCTCGACACCACTGGGCTCAAAGCCGTGTTCATAGCCAACGCTGCTTATACGGCCAAGTACACCCGTCCACTACCTTCATCGATTACGGTGGATGCTTCCAACCCCGAAGTTTGGGTAAGCGCCCTGGTGGAAATCGGCACCGGCAGCGGGGATGTCAATCTTGGCCGTGGGATTGGCGTCGAATTGTACAACGGCGAGACCAAAATTCTGGGTTTCGGCAAGGGCCTCAATAAGCAGTTCGGGGCCGGACCCTCGCTGACCGGCGGGGCATCTTTTATTGATCTGGCCGGAACTCGAACGGTGGGAGTGAAGTTCCTTGCACTGAAGCTGGCATGGGACGGCGCCGGCACGCAGGCCACCGTCTATGTTGCTACCGGCGAAGAAGAAGGCTTCGACCTGAGCAACGTGGATACCTTTACGGGTTCTGTAACAATAACATTAACCGGTGCGGTTACTTTTGACGTTGTGTCGCTCTACGGTTCCCACGGCTCAACAACGTCGAACGGCGTGGATGAAATTCACATTGGCAACAGCTACGGCGATGTTATCGGCGCTCCAAATGCAGCTCTGGCGAGTAAGCCTTTGCCGGCCGATGAGGCGGCCGATGTGCCCCGGGATGTTGTTCTTAGCTGGATGCCGGGAGACTCCGCCAATACGCATGATGTTTACTTCGGCACGGCTTTCGACGATGTCGGCGACGCTGACACAGGCAGCCCGCTACTGGTAAGTCAAGGTCAACACGCTATAACGTATGATCCTCCCGGTCGTCTCGATTTCGGCCAGACTTATTTCTGGCGCATCGATGAAGTTAATGCGCCGCCTGACCTTACGATATTCAAAGGTAACCTCTGGAGTTTCACGACAGAGCCGATTGCCTATCCACTGGCTTCTGAGAACATGGTGGTCACGGCGTCCAGCTTGAACAGAGCAGATGAGGGACCCGAAAATACGACCAACGGCTCCGGACTGGATGACGATGATCTGCACTCATCAGAAAATGCCGATATGTGGCTCAGCAGTGCCGTCGATCCTAACGTGGCCTGGATCCAGTATGAGTTCGACAGAATCCACAAATTGTATCAGTTGTGGGTATGGAACTACAACAGCTCTGTTGAGCCTGTTATTGGCTTCGGCGTCAAGGAAGCTGCCATTGAGTACTCGATCGATGGAACCAACTGGGCCACATTGGGTACGACTCACGAGTTTGCCCGGGGTCCTGGTGCGGCTAGTTATGCCCCCAATACCACCGTTGATCTTGATGGTGTGGCAGCAAAATATGTCAAGATCACTGCCAACAGTAACTGGGGAGGCATCGTGCACCAATATGGTCTGAGCGAGGTTCGCTTCCTCTACATACCTGTCTGGGCAAGAGAGCCCAGCCCCGATTCCGGTGCCACAGATGTGGACGTGGATGTGACCCTCAGCTTCCGAGCGGGAAGAGAGGCGGCTAAGCACGATGTGTATTTGAGCACTGACGAGCAGGCCGTGATAGATGGTACGGCTCCTGTTATGACCGTGACCTCGCCCAGCTATGCTCCCTCCCTTGATTTGGCCGGCACGTACTACTGGCGGATCGATGAGGTCAACGATGTCGAGACGCCAGCAACCTGGCAGGGGGATATCTGGAGTCTCTCGACGCAGGAGTATCTTGTGGTGGACGATTTCGAGTCCTACAACGACATTCCTGCCGGGGAAGAAGGCAGCAACTTAGTCTATATGACGTGGGTCGATGGGTTTGGGACCACGACAAACGGCTCGACCATGGGTTATACCGAAGCATTCCAGCCTTCTATGGAGACCTCACTTTCTTATGACGGCAGACAGTCAGTACCCCTTTTCTATGACAATACCGCTGCCGGCTATTCAGAGGTCACCGTGAATGTCGCTGATTTAGACGTCGGCCGGGATTGGACCAGGCATGCCGTCAAGGCATTGACGCTGCAGTTCTTTGGCGATCCAAACAACAATGTGCAGCAGATGTATGTAAAGCTCAATGGTTCCAAGGTCACATACGATGGTGATGCTGAGAACGTGAAGCGAGCGGAGTGGCAGATGTGGTATATTGACCTGGCCTCAATCGGCGTGAGCCTCACCAACGTCACGGAGCTGCGCATTGGCTTTGAGCGTATTGGAGGGGTTGGCGGCCAGGGAATGGTTTTACTCGACGGTATCAGGCTGTCTTCTTATGACCGTCAGTTGGTCACTCCGGCCGCACCCGATACTGCTAATCTGGTCGGGCACTGGATATTTGACGAGGGTTCCGGGACAACTGCTGCCGACGGTGCCCGCAATAACATATACGATGAAGAGCACCCCCGATGTTAGCTCACAGATGGGGTATTGAATGGGCGATGCAGGAATCGAACCTGCGACCCGCTGATTAAGAGTCAGCTGCTCTACCGGCTGAGCTAATCGCCCTGACGTCCGCATGTGACAGACAAGCGGACTGCTAATTTATCATCGGCCGGGTGGTATTGCAAGAAAATTAGCGTCAAAATTCTGTTCGCTGCTTCCCGCTTGTCGGCGGTCGCGGAATATCCTTGCAAGGTTTCGGTTCTTGCACTATAAAAGCGGCCTACGTGTAGAGAGCTTTCTGTTGACCGAAAAGCTTCTCGACGATTCATAGAGCACAAAGGATGACGACATGAGGTATAGCCGAGCGTTCATACCAACCGTGAAGGAAACTCCTGCGGATGCAGAGACAATCAGCCACATATTGATGATTCGTGCGGGTTTGGCGCGAAAGGTCGCCAGCGGCACATATACCTATCTGCCGCTCGGCTGGCGCAGCCTTCTGAAAATCATCGCGATCGTGCGTGATGAAATGAACAAGGCCGGCGCTCAGGAGATTCTGGTTCCTTCCATGCAGCCGCTCGAACTTTGGCAGAAGACGGGCCGGAGCGTCGACTACGGCCCGACGATGTTTCACCTTGAGGACCGGCACGGCAAGGGAAACGTGCTCGGCCCGACCGCCGAGGAAGTCGTCACGTACCTCGCGGCCGGCGAAATAAAGTCTTATAAGCAAATGCCGGTCAATCTGTATCAGATTAGCGCGAAATTTCGGGATGAGTTTCGGCCCCGCTTCGGCGCGATTCGGTCCCGCGAGTTCATCATGAAAGATGCCTACAGCTTCGATGCCACCGCCGAGGGGCTCGATCAATCGTACAAGGCCATGTACGATGCCTATTGCCGGGTTTTCAGCCGATGTGGGCTCGAATACGTCATCGTCGAAGCGGAAGTGGGGGAGATGGGCGGCTCCGACTCACACCAGTTCACGATACCTTGTGAGTCAGGTGAAGATACCATTGTTTACGCGGACGATGGATCATACGCGGCAAATCTCGAAAGAGCCTCTGTGGATGCAGCGACGAAGCAGCAGGCCGCCGGCGGAATCCCGCCTATCGAGGAAGTGCACACGCCGAACATTGGCACCATTGAGGCCGTGTGCGCCTTTTTGGGAGCCGAGCCGAAAGGCATGATAAAGACGCTTATCTACAGCGCCGGAGACGATGTAATCGCCGCGATGGTGCGCGGCGACCACGAGGTCAACACGGAGAAACTGTCACAGTCTCTTGGCGGCAAGCACATAGAATTGGCTAACGAACAGGTCATTGAGCGGGTCACCGGCGCCAGGGTGGGCTTTGCCGGACCGGTGGGAATTAGCGGAAAGATTTCGACGATGGTCATCGACCATTCCGTTGCGGCGATGGCGGCGGCTGTGGCCGGGGCTAATAAGACGGACTATCACGTCAGAAACGTTGTACCGGGCAGGGATTTTTCACTGGAAGGCGAGAACGTCATTGTGACGGATATACGATTTGCCCAGGAGGGCGATACACACGGCGGTAAGAAGCTGCTCTTCAAGAAGGGTATTGAGGTCGGTCAGGTTTTCAAGCTGGGAACGAAGTATAGTGAGAAACTCGGCGCGAAATTCCTCGACGAGCAGGGCAATGAGAAGCCCTGCATCATGGGCTGCTACGGCATCGGTATAAACCGCATCCTGGCCTCAGCCATTGAGCTGGGCAATGACGCCAACGGCATTATCTGGCCCATAAGCATCGCGCCGTTCGAGGTCATTGTGACCTGTGTCAACCAGGATGACGAACAGGTTGCCCGGGCAGCGGAGGACATCTACGAGCAGTTGCGAAGCAGGGGGATCGACGTTCTGCTCGATGACAGAATCCTGCGGGGCGGAGCGAAATTCAAGGATGCCGATTTGATCGGCATTCCCGTCAGGGTGACAGTGGGCAAGAAATCACTTGCTGAAGGCAACGT
>DATKWR010000192.1:0-3767 GCA_035529475.1 Sedimentisphaerales bacterium
ATTCACCCAGGCCCTTGCGACGGGCAAACGCATTCACTTCACTGGCTGCGGAGCCACCGGGCGGCTGAGCATCCTTCTCGAAGCAGCCTGGCGGCGCTTCTGGCGCGAAATGAAGCAAACATCTGGCGACCCCGGACCAAAGCTCAATGGGATGGAGGACCGCGTCTATAGCGTCATGGCCGGCGGTGATTTTGCTCTGATCAAATCGGTGGAGGGCTACGAAGACTTCCCCGACTTCGGGCGGCGTCAGTTGGCAGAGCAAGGCGTTGGTGCCGGCGACGTCGTCGTGGCGATTACCGAAGGCGGAGAAACGCCGTTCGTGATCGGCACCGCGTGGGAGGGGCTCGACGCCGGGGCGAACGTCTTTTTCGTCTATAACAACCCGACGGAGGTTCTGCGCCGCCACGTGAAGCGCTCGCGCGAGGTGATTGAAGAGCCGCGCATCACGAAGCTCGATCTGACGACCGGCCCGATGGCCATCACCGGCTCGACCCGGATGCAGGCCACGACCGCCGAGCTGCTGATCGTCGGCAGCGGGCTCGAGATCGCCCTGGTGCGTTTGCTGCGGCAAACAACATCCATCATCCATCGGCCGACGCTGCGCGAGCCTGCTGATTATCACTATCTTTTCTGCGAGCTCTTAGAGCAACTTTTGCGCCCCCAAGTTATCGACGCGCTGGCCCGCGCGACCACATTCGAGGAGAACATCTATCGCCAAAAGGGTCTGCTCACCTACGCCGCCGATTCGTTCCTGCTGGATGTATTGACGGATACGACCGAGCGCTCGCCGACCTTCATGCTGCCGGCCTTTCGAAGGAGCGGCGACAATCTCTCGCCGCGCTCCTGGGCCTTCGTCAAAGATCCCTTTCGCGGCACGGAGGACGCCTGGCACGCGCTTTTGCAGCGCGAACCCCGGGGCCTAAGCTGGGGGCGGGAGGTTTACGAAGAATTGAACGCACCGGCCCATCTGAAGGGCCAGCCGCCAAAACTCGGAAATTGCGAGATATACAAATTCACGGTCGGCAACGAGCCTGACCCTTCACGGACGGATGCGCCGGATTCGGCGCTGGTGGCCGTTGCCGCCGGCGGTGAAGCAGACACTCTGATTCGCGCGGCCCTGAAGAGATTCGGCTCGCAGTACAAAAAGACAGCCGCACTTGTCGTAGGCTCGTCCGATACCGGCACCGCCACAGACGAAGCATTTTGCTTTCCGTGCCACTTGGCGGATTCGCCCCTGCAGTTGTGGCACCACCTTGCCGTCAAGCTCATTCTCAACACGCTCTCGACCGCGACGATGGTTCGCATGGGCCGGGTCATCGGCAACGCGATGGTCTGGCTGTCGCCGAGCAATAAGAAACTCATCGACCGCGGCTCGCGTCTGATTTCTCAGCAGGCGGGGTGCACCTACGAGCAGGCCTGTGTCGCCCTGCACGAGGCGATTGAAGAAGTCGCAGCCGCCCAGCGCTCGCGCCTTGAAGTGCCCTCCCCTGTCGCGCTGGCCATCGAACGTCTCACCAGCAAGCCGGGTTAGTCTCGGTAGATGAGATATTTGTCACGGATCTTCAGAAACGATGGCAGCGCGGGCTGCCATTTGCTTCGCAGCTCATCGAAGGAACGCCCGCTTGCGATGGCCTCGCGAATCGTCGATGTCCCGCACAGCCGGTCGAAGTGCGCGGCTTTCCATTCGAGATTGCGCGGATACATGCACGCAATTTCAGCAACGATTCTGAGGCCGGTGTAATAGGGTTCGAGCCGGCCCCTGTCGGTGACGATGATCCGCACTCCGCGACATTCCAGGCCCTGATATTTCGAGCTTGTCGGCGTGAACGTCACCGGCTCGAAGCGCACGCCCGGAAGGTTTAGCCGGTTGAGCCGCCCCGTCAAATCCCCCGAATTGATCCAGGGCGCGCCGAATTGCCTGAACGGCATTTCCGTCCCCCTGCCTTCGGAGACGTTCGTGCCTTCGAGCAGGCACAGGCCCGGATAGACGGCGGCGGTTTCAAGGTCGGGCATGTTGGGCGAAGGCTTGATGAAACGCAAGCCGGTTTGGTCGTACCACATCCGGCGACGCCAGCCTTGCATCGGTATCACAACGAGGTCGGCCCTGACCCGGCCGGCGAGCCAGCCTTGCCCGTTGAACATCTTGGCCAACTCCCCGACGGTCATCCCGTGCCGGACCGGGATCGGATACAGACCCACGAAGCTGGCCAGGGCCGGTTCGAGGAGGTTGCCCTCAACACAATAGCCGTTGATGGGATTCGGACGGTCCAGCACCACGAATCTCTTGCCGTTTTCCGCCGCGGCCTCCATCGCCAGGGACATTGTGGAGATGTAGGTATAGAATCGCGCGCCGATATCCTGTATATCGAAAATTAGAACGTCGATATCACGCAGCATCTCTGGCGTCGGCTTTCGGGTTTGGCCGTACAAGCTGCGAACCGGCACGTGATAGACCGGGTCGATTTGGCTGTCAACTTCATCGCCCGCCTGCTCGTTGCCCCACAGGCCATGCTCGGGGCTGAAGAGGGCTGCGACCTTCCCGCCGGAGACGCGCTGAAAGACATCGACGATGAACCTGCCTTCGCTGTTGTAGGCCGTGTGGTTGGTGACGATTCCAAGTCGTTTGCCCTCGAACACCTGCCGGTACTCGCCCACACGGTCCAGCCCGGTCTTGACCGAGCCCTGGCAAACCGAGAGGACCGTCAAGAGACCCGCGATGACTGCTGCCCCGGTTGATTTGGTCTGTTCCATCAGCATAGACTTTAAACGACTTGCCGATCCCAGGCAAGCACAAGACCAGGAAATGCAGTGACAATCCGCGCCGCCCGCGATAAGATGTGCTTGATGAGACGATTGGCAATTATAGGGTTCTTAGCGGTGCTGTCCAGTCTTTCGATGTGCTGCCGGCCGGTTGTTCGCGAGGAGCCGCCAGCCCAGCGGGAAGCCCCCAAGCCGACATTCGATCAGATCGACAAGATCGTCGAGGAGGAAATCGAAAAAGGCAACTTCCCCGGCGCCGTGGTTCTTGTAGGCCGGAAAGACGAGATTCTGTACTGGAAGGCCTTCGGACACCAGATGATAGAACCCAACGTCCAGCCGACCAGCAAAGACACCATTTTCGATCTGGCCTCTCTGACCAAACCCATCGCTACCGCCACGTCGATCATGATTCTAAGAGACCGCGGCGCAATAGATTTGGACGATTGCGTGGGTGCGTATCTGCCCGCTTTTGCCTGCAACGGCAAGGAAGAGGTCCGCATCAGACACTTACTGACCCATACGTCGGGCCTTCCGGCTTATACGAATGCCGATGCGCTGAAGGAGCAGTTTGGCCGCCCGTGTCCTGAGAGAGTCATCGAGAAGATATGCGGCCTGGAAGCCGCGAGCAAACCGGGAGAAGAATTTCGCTACAGTTGCCTCGGCTACATCACGCTGGCAAAGATCGTGGAAACCGTCAGCGGGAAAGGCATCGATGCTTTCAGCCAAGAGAACATCTTCGCCCCACTCGGGATGAAGCACATCGCCTATAACCCGCCGGGGTCGTGGGGGAAAAATATCGCAGGGGCCGAAATCGCCGACGGGTTGTTGTTTCGCGGAGCCGTCCACGATCCGTTGGCCAGATTGATGGCGGGCGTATCCGGCAACGCCGGGCTCTTCTCCAACGCATACGATCTGTCGATATACTGCCGGATGCTGCTGAACGGTGGCATTTATGAAGGCAAGCGGATTCTCAGCCCGGAGGCGATAAATTTCCTGACGACGGAGCA
>DATKWR010000193.1:0-5410 GCA_035529475.1 Sedimentisphaerales bacterium
CTGGGATTGGCCTCGACGTTGGGATTAGTGCCGAAGTAGACATCACAGGTTATGATGCCCGCCGGGTCGTTCGGCTCGGGTAAAGTCCATTGAAGCCGGGTGGGGCCCTCAGGTACGGTCGAACCTTCTTTCGGATTCGGATCGAGAATGTGCACAGCCTTCAACGTGGTTTTGTCATTCGTGGCGTCATAAACCAACGACAGCGTGCCCCAGCCGTCATAGGCGGTAATCAAGCCGTCGTTGATTTATCCCTCGACAAGAACATTGGTGTTATCACCGTCTAAGATCAACGCACCGGCTCTGATGTCCATCGTGCCGATACCACCAGCAGACTCCCCCATTCTAAAAGTATTGTTTTTCTGGTTGATAATAGTCCCACCATACAGGTTCACATGAGCTATAGTGGTTGACTGCTCTCCAATGATGAAATCTCTGGCGTCAATAAGGCCGCCGGTCATATTGAGGGTGCCCGTCCCCTTGTACGCCACACGACAATGTGCATTAACCGTCAGGGTGCCGCTGATCATATTCATTGTCGTTACACTGTCCGCCGAGTCGGCCCCATCTATATCGTACTTCACTCGAAGAGTTCCACCGTCTATGGTCAGGTCACTGGCGCCTCGAAAGACAATCTTATGGGCGCCAGAATCTGCGGTCTGGACAATCGGGCCGGGAGAGATGTCGATTCTGACAGTCGTACTATCCGAAAATGTGGGAACGAAGCCCAGGCTCCAGTTTCCCGCCGTACTCCAGAGACCGTCGCCGGTCTCATCAGTCCAGATATTATCCGCCTGAGCAGTACCTGCCAGAGACAACAACAGAACAAGAGAAACCAGATTAAACAATCTTCTAAACATGACATTCCTCCCTTTAAGAAAGGTTAACCGTTCGCGCGTATTTTGTATGGCATTGGACAACATCCCCGAATTCCCGCAAGAAGAATATCTACTCTTAGATCTGCACACTTCACTGAAACACTCCTGCATGCCTCAGGTCTTATAATAACGCAATTTCATCTCAATTTCAACAATATTCAGGAAGGTTCAACATGCCGGGGTGCAAAAAAACACCAAAAAAAGCCAAGCACTTACGTCAAGAGTCCGTCTTTCTCCTGCTATTTTGGCACGCCGCGAGCGTTGCCCTCCATTCCGGGACCCGGTTTTCAGCCATGCCGCACATCATCCCGGCCTCGCAGGTATCCAATCGAATTGATCGGGTAGAAATCGCCATATCTTCTTTCCCAGCCTTTTCCTTCACTCATCAGAATCTCTCGGACAGATCTGGCCACAAGAACAGGAGGGTGCCAATTGTGCTGGGCTTTTCAGACAGAAATCGCAGCAGAACTTTTCAAGGCTGGGTGCTTAGATGCCCGCACCTGCTTGTGTTGGAGCCTCGGCTGCACCGGACACAGGTTCCTCATCCAACCACACTATCATCGCTCCCTTTTCCCTGTTTGCCCAGGCGTAATACGGTACGGCGGTTAATGCGACCGGGTGTTTGGCGTCCGTAAAGGCTTCGCCTTGGAGGATAGTAACTCCGCCCAGTAGTTCCGCGCGATGCTCGGCGCGCAAATCCGCTTTTGGAGGTAAGGTCAGGCGAGAGATGTCCACACCGGGATGATCGACCCCTTCGAGACAGTAAACGATCGGGCCGCGCATCAATGCTACCTTGCCCCGATCAGCCTCGATGTTCGTATGCGCGTACACCCGACGGGTTGGCATGGGCAGGTCCAATTCCACTACGTCTGCCGCCTGCCAACGACGTTGTATGTGCGCATAGCCGTCCTCCTTCGGCGAGGCATTGACCTGCTGGCCGTTGATCTTGAGGGTAACAGGTGCAACGGTGGTCTCGGCGAAACGGTACAGGTCGCTGGGGACGGGTCTGCCTCGCGCCCAACCCGGAATCCGCAGGCACAGCGTGAATGTGGACGCATGATCGGGTGTGACGGTCAATCGCACGCGGCCGGACCACGGGTAATCTGTCTCCTGGGCCAGCTTGACCGTCACCTGGTCGTCTATCTTCAATGAGGCCTCTCCCGCGGCGTAAAGGTTGACATAGATCTTCTGTTTGTCTCGTGCATAGACGAATCCGCCAATCTGCGGGATGATCCGCGTGAGATTCGTCGGGCAGCAGGCCAGGCCTATCCACGACGACCGGCGTCCGCCCTTGCTTTCCAGCGGGTTCTGGTAGAAGAACGCGTCGCCCGAGATCGAGATTCCCGAGATCGCGCCGTTGTACAGCGCCAGTTCCATCGCGTCGGCGTACTTAGCCTGACCTTTAAGCAAGTTCATCCGGTGCTGCCAGAGCACGTGGGCGATACCGGCACAGGATTCACAATACGTCCTATTAGGTAGAAGGTATGGATCGCCGAATCCCTCGTCGCCATACTGGGCAGTTCCTACGGCCCCCGTGATGTACATTTTCCGGGCCACCACGTCTTGCCAGATGTGATCCAAGGCTCTTTCATAGTCCGGAGCGTCCATAAAACGGGCGATATCGGCCATCGCCGAATAGACATATCCGGCCCGCACGGCATGACCAATTGCCTCCTTCTGCTCGATCAATGGCTTGTGGTCCTGCATCCGTCCGTTGCGGATGCTGTTTCGAGCCCGGCGTTGCGCTTGGCTTCGCTCTGCGGGCGGCAGATCATCGAAATTCGGCAGTTCGAGCGTCATGGTGTTCGGATCGAAGGGCTTGCGTTCGAAGCCATGGGCGTAGCCTCGCTCGTCGAGAAAGAACCGCGACAATTCCAGATACCGCCGCTCACCCGTGGCGCGGTAAAGCTTGACCAGGGCCAGTTCCACCTCCTCGTGCCCACCCACGTCGTACCTCTTGCCGGGTCCGAAGACACCGTCGATGTGGTCAGCAAATCGCTTCGCTGCGTCCAGAACCCCGGACTCACCGGTCAGCCGATTATGCTCGACAGCCATCTCGAAAAAGTGACCCGCATTGTACAACTGGTGCTCCAGGCGCAAGTTCTCCCACCGCTTATCGGAGTCCTGAACGATGTAGTACGAGATCAGGAATCCGTCCTGCTGTTGAGCGGCCAGGATACGATCGAGAATGCCCTCCACGCGCTTGCGCAACGGGCTGTCGTCGCGATGCTGCAGGGAATACAGCGCGCCTTCCAGGGCCTTGTGCAGATCCGAGTCGAAGGCATGGTGGCCACTGAGTGGACCGTCGAATGCACCCGCAGCCTTGTCAAAGTTCGTGACATGCCCGTCGCGCTCCAGGCAATTCAACGCATGCGGGACGGTCACCTCGTGAGCGGTCTTCAAACGCGAGCCCCAGAACCCGCTTCGCAGTTCCACCTGCTCGTGATTCACTTCTTGAAGTCCACGTGTCGGCGGCACATCGGCCGATGACGCTGCCGCGACGAAGCACAGGACAATCACGAGCATGGTCAGCGGCCGATCCAGGCTCCGCAATCTTAGATAGGGCGTGGCCTTGATACCTCGACGTGGTCTGTTGGAAGAAAGGCGTTGGCTTGAAGCTATCGGCGCGACAAGCGAGGGCACAAATTCGACAGTACGAGACGTAGGCATCGTAGCTCCTCTTTCTAATCCTTAAGATCAAGGGCCCGGTAGGCCCCAACAAAAAATTCGTATAGATCGTCACGGATATTCTTCACTATCCTAACAGATCTTCAGACTTTGTCTATAGAGGTATCCAGGCCTGCCTAATCTTGTCAGCGAAGGTGACAGAGCGGGCGAGCTGGCGGCTGAGTATCTCATAAACCTGGGCCTGAAGCACTTCGCTTTTTGTGGATACGATACCAACTACTGGTCGCGGGAACGGCAGCGTGGGTTTCAAAACGCGCTCCAAAACACCGGCCACGATCTGCACGTGTTCAATCAGAGAAAATGGAGGTCCGGGCGCCTGTGGGAGAATGAGCTCGGCGAGATAGCCGACTGGTTGAGGACTCTTGCTACGCCTGTGGGCGTGTGGGTCTGGAATGACGACCTCGCTCAATACGTGGTGGAAGCGGCGAAGATCGCCGGCCTGCTTGTTCCTGATGAGATAGCCGTACTGGGCGTCGATGACGACGATCTGGTCTGTAGTATGTGCGACCCGCCGCTCAGCAGCCTGGCTCTCAATTGCGAGAGAGCGGGATACGAGTTAGCTGAACGGCTCCACAAACTCATGAAGGGACGGAAAGTCGCGCACGCTAATGTAACTCTGCGTGCCACGCACGTTAACGCCAGGCAGTCAACGAACGTGCTGGCGATTGAGGACAGGGATGTGGCTCAGGCAGTACGTTACATCTATGCCAATGCCCACAAGCCTATTCAAGTAGAGGAGGTCGTGAGCGCCGTCGCTTTGTCTCGTCGCGTCCTATATGAGAGATTTGAAAGGGTGGTGGGCCGGCCGGTCTATGCGGAAATCATGCGTGTCCGCGGCGAGCGCATTGCCCGTCTTCTGGTTGACACGAATATCCCCATCGCCAAGATTGCCGAGGACCTGGGATTCCGCGGCGTTGAACACGTTGCCAGATTCTTCAAGAAGACCAAAGGAATGAGTCCTCGCCAATATCGCGATAGATACGGGCAGCGATGAGGCACAATACCCGCCAAGGCCGCACCAATTGGCCGGCGGCGATGAAGGTGGCTCTATCCGAGGTCGAACCCGCACGCCGGGTTTAACTTGGCGGGGGGGATCCTCCGCATAATATGGTGAGATTTCTGCACGATGTGGCGTTCTCGATAGCGGGCGAGATTCATACAATGGGTGAATATGAGGTCTCCATTTACTTCAATAATGACCGGTTTGTGCAGGTCGGTCGGCCGCCTTCATACCTGTGTTGCTGCTGTGCCGGAATTTGCGTCCGATGTTCCGGCCTGCGTCAGTGGGGTCGCTTCTTTCAGGAGAGATCTGTTATGGTGGTCTATCCAAAACGCCAACGAGCTTTCATCTCTGTAGGGGCTGTTTGTCGAGGGTTTTTTTCGGCTATGGCCCGTGCATTTTTGTATTTCCTTTTTCTTTTGTGTTCTGCCTGTAATCGTTCCGGCGGAATCGTTCGTGCCGTCAGCCATAGCGTAGGCATCGCCATGGTGCGGCGGGATTCATCTCTCCGCAGTCGCCGGACATGGCGGTCTCAATGCCGCGATGTGTTCTCCGGGCCGAATGAAGGCTTGTCGCGGTCACCGACTCGACGGGACGCCTTCCCATCGAGGCGTCACAAGTATTCCGCACGATGTTGTTTGTAGGGGCCGGCGGTGTAGGGCGAAACTCCCAAGCATTTTTCGTTCTTTTGGCCCCGGCCTCGAGAGTGACGCTACATTTGTGCAGGTCCACCCCGACGAAGGACGCGAAGGCCCTCTTGGATTCGGCGTTTTTTTCGGCTGGTCTTTTGCTGGGATTGGATTCTTTCATCATAGATTCCTTAAAAGGGGCCATCAATGTACAGATC
>DATKWR010000194.1:0-5579 GCA_035529475.1 Sedimentisphaerales bacterium
AGTAGCCACCCTCGATCCGAATCCGCTCCATCTGGTCATATAAATCATTCGCTATATGACCCTGAATATTGCGGGTTCCTTCCGGTATTTTTTTTAGCTTTCTCATAGGCACAGAACACATAACCCCTTATCCTTATATCAATTATATTTATTTTCTCTTTTTTTAAATTTTTCCCATTTTCATGTTGACATACATGCGTACATCAATTATACTCACGTCATAACATATTATCCTTTGTGTATAGGAGTTCATAAAATGGCTAGAATGGCTAAACGTAAACGAGGCAGACCGCCAAAACCAAACAATGGTCCATTCACCCTCCTGCAAACTAACGCACGTCCGGACCTGGCGGAACGATTCTTCGCAAGTCCAGAATACAAACTCCATGAGAGTACCAGTGCGGCCCTCCGTGCCCTACTGGATAGGGTACTACAGCCGGCAGAGGAAAGTCAAGGCCAAAATGAACAAGCCGAAACTGCAATTGCCTGATGATGTAAACCCTGGCGGGCTCTTGACGCTGAATGAAGCCTCAAAGATCAGCGGCGTCCCCGTCTCAATGCTCTACGAGTGGCGGCGCCAGCCGTGGCGGGGAATGAAGGTCTACAAGCTCGGCCGGAGAGTCTTCGTCCGGGCCGACGAATTCACGAGGTTTATCAATGCGAACCTGCAAACAGCGTAGTCGATTTGCGAGATTCATCAGCGCCATCGGCGTATCAACCGTAGCGTTCTTCGAGCTGTGCCTGACCGGCAAGGCAAAGCTCGCATATCGAATAGCCAATCAAGGCCCGACACCGTGTCGGGGTCACGGACGGCAGGATGGAGTCTATCCTTCACGGAGGCAGGGGCACGGAAGCTCCACCGTCCGCATGTCAACAGGCATAGCAAACGGGAAGAAAGATCATGGGAAAGTACGACAGGTTTTCAGTGGGCGTAGGGCCGTCAGTCGCTCTTGAAGTCGGCTACTGTGAAGGCTGCGGTGGCACCGTGTACAGTTACGAGCTGCGCCGCTGCATCAGTTGCAATTCAAACATTCACTCCGGCTGCAAAGAGCAATGCGAGATTTGCGGAGCGGACGGGTGCCGGGCTTGCTTGATTCAGGATCAGAACACGCTGGAGTGGCGGTGTGCGGAGGATTGCTCATGAGTATCACAGAAGCTCAAAGACAGGCTAGGCGTCACTATCTCGGCAGTTCAGATTCGCCCGTAATAATGAACCTGAGCCCTTACAGCCGAGGCGCAACTGACATTTACTGGTCGAAGGTTGCGGACCTTCCGGAGGGCGAAACGACTGCTTCAATGTCGACGGGCAACTGGCTCGAAGGCCCGATGATTCAGTGGGCGGCTGACGAGCTTGACGTCGAAGTCACGACCGACCCTGAGGATCTGTTTCAGGTTGCCAAGGACGGCGACGGCGCTCAACTGTTGGCGGCGAACCACGACTCGCTTATCAAGGGCGAACGAGCCAGCATCGAAGCGAAGTTCGCCAACGGCGACATGGCAAAAGCTTACGGCGATCCAGGTACGGATCAGGTAGCCGATCACGTCATTGTGCAGGTCCAGCATCAGATGTACTGTGGCGATCTCGAAAAGGTCTACGTTGCGCTTGCCGTCCCGAGCTACTACGGAATCGACCGCAGGCTGTACATGGTCCCGAGAGACGACGAGCTGATAGAAACGATCGTGTCTTTCGGTTGTCGCTGGTGGACCGAACACGTCGAAGCAAAGCTTCCACCGAACGGCGATAATGTCCCCCCGCTGTACGTCCTCAAGGCCCTGGACCGCAGAGGCGGCGCCCAGATCAAGCTGCCGGATGCGGCTGTCGCATGGGCGAACGACGACGAGCGGCTGAAAGAGCAAATGAAGGCACTCAAAGCCGAGCGAGAGGACGTCAGGGCTAAGATCATTCATGCCCTGGGCGACGTCGAAATAGGGCTGCTTTCCGATGGCCGAAGGGTGACATATCAAGCCTACGAATCGAGCCGGTTCGACGCAAAACGGCTCAAGGCTGATGAGCCCGCTATAGCTGCGAAGTATACCAACAAGGTGCGTCAGCGGACGCTGTGCGTGAGGAAGAAATGAGAATATAAGTCGTGAAAGGTAGGTAAGTTATGGGAAAGAAAGCAACAACATCAGAGGCGGCAATCGCAAAGCCGCCGGTAAAGCCGCAAGTTGCCATGACGGCGACAGGTTTAATGCCGACGAACATTGACGACGGCTATCGTTTCGCGCAAATGGTGGCGCGGAGTCGAATTGTGCCGGCGAACTATCAAAACCAGCCGGATAATTGCCTGGTGGCAATTGACTTGTCGCTGCGATGGGGCGTGTCGTGGCTGGTGGTCATGCAGCACGTGTACATGGTCCACGACAGGCCTGCGCTGGATGCCTCGTTGTGTATCGCACTGACCAACAAGAGCGGCATCTTCGTCGATCCGATTGAATACGAAGTTGTCGGCGATGACGCTCGCAAGGACGATTACAAGGTCCGTGCGTATGCGGTCAGAAAATCAACTGGAAAGACTTTGTACGGGCCGTGGATTGATTGGCTGTTGGTGAAAGGTGAGGGGTGGGATAAAGAGAAAAAAGGGTTTCCTTCGAAGTGGATGACTATGCCCGATCAAATGTTCCACTATCGCGCGGCGGTTTGGTTCCAGCGTCGATATGCCCCCGAGGTTGCGATGGGAATGATAACAGTGGACGAAGCTGAGGATACGCCAATTCGCGTCGAATCCAAAGATGTCACGCCCGGCGTCGCTGGCCTGAAAGAACGCATTGCACAGCGAGAAGGCGGCGGTAACATCGAAGACAGTGAAAAGGACGATGGCCCGTCCGACTCCGACACCAAGCCGGCCGACAACGAGCGAAGTGCCGAGAGACAAGCCCGGAAAAGGCGCTGGAGTTCTTCAACGATAAAGATTGACGAGCTTAAGGCGGCTCTTGCGGAGGCTGAGGAAGCCGACGAGCAAAGCGAAGATAACGAGGATCCATCGGCGACTGAGGTCAAGACGGCCGAGCCTGTTGGATCGAACATATTTGGATGATGACTATTGTCGCCAGTGATCGGTATAGCGGTCGCTGGTTCGTAGGGGTCGGGATATTTGATTACTTTCGCCAAGTGGGTCAGATGCCCGGCCCCATATTATGAAAGGAAGGAACCAATGGCTCAAACAGAAACTACACACGAAACGGCCGAAAGTATGATCGCGGCCACGGAAGCACAGATCATAAGCCTTTTGATAAGCACCAAGCGAGAAGGAATCACGTACCTGATTGCGTATCTCGAAGACGAGGGATTCTTCACGTCCCCGGCCTCGACCAGGTTTCACGGAGCGTATCGCGGCGGCTTGGCAAAGCACAGCCTCCGGGTGTATGAACTTCTGGATCACTTTTGGCGCGGCCTGCCACACATTAGCGATGTCACGGCTACAGGTCAGAAGCCCCTGAGCCTCGATCGCAACAATATCATCATAGCGGCCTTACTCCACGACGTCTGCAAGATGGGCGCCTACCTGGGCGACGAAATGCCGTACAAGTGGAACAAGTCAATGCCTCAAGGCCACGCGATGCTGAGCATTGCCAGGATCACCAAGAATATCCGCCTAGAACCCATCGAGAGGATGATGATTCGGTATCACATGGGGCTGTATGGCTGCCATGAATATTACGAACCGGGCAGTTGGGAAGACCGGACTCAGGCCGAATATAACATTCGGTCGATTCGCAAGGGGCCAGAGCCAAGAACGAAAGAGGAAAAGGAGCACGACAAGGCGACTCGGTACGGGCAGTCGCTGCGGAATGCTTATTATCACAATCCGATCGTGAAGTTCATCTACTTTGCAGACGAAGCGGCGACGGCCGAAGAAAGGACCGGCGAGTGAGGGTATGAAGGTCACAAACACATTGCGACACATAGCGGATGAATCCGAGGGCCTGAATAAGGCTGAGCGGGTAGCCCTGAGAATGATAGCCAGAGAGATTGATAAGCTGCTAAAGGAATACCAACTGGCCATTCGTCGCCTCGCTCCGCGGAACAATGAACTTGAACGGCGTCCAACTCTAATCCAGAAAGGAAACAAATCGTGAAACTACAAAGCCTCAAAGCGCGTGCATTCGCCGGCCTGCGTGAAGCCGATGTCACATTCGATACGCCGGTGACACTGTTCATCGGCGGCAACAATCAGGGAAAGAGCAGCGTCCGTGATGCAATACTGTTCGGGCTCACCGGCAAGGCCCGGGCGCAGACGAAGTATAACCAGGCCAGCTATCTGCAGAGCACGACACCCAACGGACTGATGGAAGTCGAGCTGGCGTATCAAGACGACAGCGGCGCCGACTGCGAAAAGAAGCGCACAAAGAACAGCGTTAGCCTGGGAGTCGACGATAGGCCGCTGCTGCGCTACTGCCTGAATCCTCACGAGTTCATCGCCCTGCCGGCGAGAGACCGCGGCGGCGTGTTGGCTGACGTCCTGGGCGGCGGTATGGACGACGTGATCAAGGCTGCGATCATTACGCATATCGGCAGCATCGACGAGACTTTGCTGGCCGAGATCAAGGCAGACAGAGTCAACGTGCTGGACATCGAAGCTCTCAAAGCAAAAGTGGTCGAGTGCCGAAGGCAGTACAAGCGCGACAAGTCTGCGATTCCCGAGCTTCCGCCACTGCTGCCCGACTTCGACCTGGATATCGAGTACAACGCGAAGGCCGACGAAGGGGACGTCGAGAAGCTGGCAGGGCGTATCGCTAAGGGCGGCCAGCTTATCGCCGAGGCCAAACGGCAGAACATGATCACGGCCGAGATCTTCGACGCTGAGAAGCAGATTGAAAAGCTCAAAGCTGACAAGCGGAAAGTGCCGCATTTGCCGAAAGACGTGAACGAGAATGACGTTCGGATGGCTGGCGTGTACTGTAGCATCGTCGAGGATTTACTTGCGAACACAGAGGCAAAAACGATCAAGTGTCCGCTGAGCAACACAGGTCATAGCCGCGAATCACTGGAAGCCCGCCAGAAAGAATTGGGTGGATTCCTGTCGGACCACCAGGGCGCCATCAATAGCCACGACGCGGCAGTCAAGCACAACGAATCGATCGCCAAACAGCTTGAAGAACTCGAAGCAAAACTCGGTATGCTCAAGAAGAACGTCAAGGCGGTTGATCTGCCAAACGGCAGTGAAAACCTGCTGGGAGATCTGACAAAAGAACGTGATGGAAAGCAACGGAATCTCGCAAATTACGACCGCTACAGGGAGGCTAAGGAGCAGTTCGCGCAAGGACGCAAGCGGCGTAACGCCCTACAAGCGTTGATCGTCGAAACTGACCGCGTCGACATCGCCCTCAAGGACGGCGGACCTGTAAAGAGCGCAATCGCAGCAGGTGGAAAGAAACTACCGATCAACGAAAAGCTCTTGAAGCTCTGGGGCATGGAGGCCTTGGAGTGGTCCGACGCAGGTGAGATTTGGCTGCGGGAAACACCCATTGAATACGCCAGCACGTCCGAACAGTTCCGAGCGGCATGTGTCATGGGCATGGCCCTGGCGGACATATCGGGGATTAAAGTCGCCGCAATTGACGGCTTCGATATCCTG
>DATKWR010000195.1:0-12414 GCA_035529475.1 Sedimentisphaerales bacterium
TATAGAGGTATTCTATGAGGCTTCGTTTACAGAAAAAATGAACGCCGGGAGCATATTTGAAGATTTCTCATTTTTTTTGCTTCGGATTCGAGAACGCCGAAGGTGGTTTTATTGGACAGTGAGAAGAGCGATCAGACCCACCCTTTCGCTTGCTCTATATGTGGTGGTCTCTGTTGGAATAGCTCCGTTATGTGGTGGTCGGTGTTATGGGGCGTTGTTTTGCCTGTTCCGTGGTCGGCTCAAGAAAAATTGTCTGCGATGACGATATTCGGTAGGTTGCCAAGGTTTTCAACCCGTTTTGAAGGACGCTGACGTATGAGCAAAAGGGAGTTGATTGACTACATCTGCAAGATCAACAAAACCGCGAAGCCGGAATTTCTCGCCAACTTCACCGAGGAAGAGCTCAACGCCTATCTCGAGCACCTGATGGAGCTGGATTTGGAAGAATTGGCCGTTTGCAGTTGACGGTGCATGACAGTTCCAGGGGCACGCGAGCCAGCCGGGCTTGCGGCGCCGCGGAGGCGGGAAACAGCACGAGCCGCATGAGGTGATCTTCTGCCTGAGACAGACAGCGTTGGGGATGACATCACACCAATCCACCCTTATTCGTCGATGTCCACTCCTGTCACAGACCTGCTAAAATCGCTAAGCCCGCGCCTTTCAGAGGGAGCCTCCTGCTGTTGCGGCGGACTTGAAGACCGGCCGGGTCTGCCTGTATCCCTCTTTTTTTCCGGCGAGGGCTTGAAGAATGCCGGGGCCGGCGCCTGATCGGCCGATACGATGGACCCGCGCGGGATCTCGGCAACACTGTTGAGCTTGAGCTGCACCAGCACGGGCTCGAATCCATTCGGCACACAGAATACGAAGTCGATATACTTCGCGCCGGCGCTGTCCTCGAAGTCATCGGTCCCAACCTCGATCTTGGGGCTAACCTGCATTTTGTCCGCCGATGCCAGGTACCCGATGGGATAGACGTTTGTCCCGTCTCCCGCGAGCGGATCGTCACCGTAGCCTTTTCTTTTGCAAATGACCCTCAACTGAGAAGGCGTGAACGTCCCGCCGCTCATGTCCGCAGTTCGCTTTATCGCCATCTTCCTTATTCCCACCCGGACGATGGTCGGGATGTAGCCGCTCTCCGGCGAAACCGGCAAGGACACCAATGCGCCCCCCTGGTCATACGCGATTTTGCCTCCACGCGTCCTGAGCTCGCCGACGAACGCATCGACCTGCTCGGCTATAGCCTGGGAAGCGGGCCAGACGGCGGGCTTTGGCACGTCGATGGCCGGGGCCGTGCTGCTGACAATCCCTACCTCGCCGGTGCCGAGGAGCCGGTTCAGGAAGATCTGGTCGAGATAATCCGGATGGAGGGTCGCGAAGCTCCTTTTCCCGCTGAAACTGCCGTTGCTCAGGAAGCCGAACAGGCCCGTGGCAAGACCGTTGACGTTGAGCAGGACCCTGCTGGGACGTTTGACGTCCAACTGCGCCGGGTCAAAACGCTGGTACGGATAGCTCAGGGGCAGCGGGGCCATTTCAAAGGCCGTCAGTAGCAGGCCCGACGCGATCAGACCGGTGATAAGTCCGCAGATCACTCGCCCGATGCGCTCGGGCAGTAATCCCAAATCAATCGGATGACGCGTCAAGAAGGTCATACCCGTCTGGAGAACGCCAAAAGTCAGAACAAAGAGCAACAGGAAACAGAGCATTTGGGCCCAGGGCACCAACGACACGAATCGGCTGTTGTCGCCCCGGCTGATAAAGACACTCGCCAAAACCTCGAAAAAGCCGAACGCAACCATGCTCGCGCAAATAGCGACGATGATGGTGGCAAACGCCCTGACAACCGTGCCCTTAAAGAACTGAAGGGCGGCACAACCCAAGATAATGAGCACCACGGCTAAGCTGGCCATTATGATTTCTCCAGGCTCGCCAGCGATTCGCGTTCGATAGGCCGGCCGCGAATCTACTGACGGCCATTTGCATCTTGTTTCTTCGCACCCGAGCCGGAAAGCACTCGGATCATCTCATTGATGGCAACCGTCCCGGCAATGACTTTTCTGAGCACCTGCTCCTGCAGATAGAGCATTTTCGCGCGTCTGAACTGCGTGCCGATTTCGGGCAGCGACTTTGACCGCTTGATGACGTCCCGAAGCTCGTCATTCATTATGACAATTTCAAAAACACCCGTTCGGCCGAAATACCCCGTCCCCTGGCAATTCTCGCAGGTCGAGGGTTTGCCGTGCTTGTCGTATTGCACCTTGCCGGTGCGGTACAGCACTTTTGTTTTCTCGGCGCTCAGGTTGAACTTTCGGAAAAGCTCTTTGTCAGGCGCGTACGCTTGCTTGCACTCTTCACAGAGTATCCTGACCAGCCGCTGGTTGCTCGCCCCCAGAAGCGTCTCGGCTACAACGTTCTTGTTGCCGACAAATTTCAGCCACTTGCCCAGGGCCTGCAAGACACTGTCGGCCTGGAGCGTGACATAGACGAGCTTGCCGTCCCTGGCCGCCGCACAGGCAATCTGGGCCGTTTCGGTGTCTTCACATTCGGCCACGCCAACGATATCAGGCCCCATTCTCACAATGCTCTGGAGCTTTTTGGCGAACGTCGTCGTACCGGTATCACTGAGCGTGAAGACGTTTTGAGTGATGTTGGGCAACTGACCGGGGGGCTGTCTTTCGAGCGTGTTTATGCTGTTCATGAAGGCATCGTGATTCCGCAGCAGTGCGTAAAGCGTCGTTGTCACGCCGCTCTTCTTGGGCCCGCTGACGAGAAGAATGCCCTGTTTGAGCCCGTGGAGCCGGTTGAGCTTCTCAAGCTGCTCCGGCATCAGGCCGATTTCAGTCAGCCGGGCCATGCCCTCCTGGGTGACGTGCTTGAGCAAGACCTGCTCGCCTGCCGTGGAGCCGGCGGTCAGCACTTCCCACGGACTATCCTCCTTGTTCTTGCGGATTTTGAATCTCCCCTTTTGCGGCTTGCGTTTTTCCTTGGTGTCCAGATCCGCAAGGCTCTTGAGGAAATGAATGAGGTGCTGCATCTGGTCTCTGGCAATGCCCGGCTGCTTCAGAGAAGCACCGTCCACGTGGTAGGCGACCTGGTAATCCTGGGCCGTCGGCGAAAAAACGATGCTGGTAGCTCTGCGCCATATCGCATCGCCAAGAATATCATAGGCGATCTTATATCCAAAGAACTCCTGTGTTCTGGGCTCGGGCACCGAGACCTCGTTCTTGTTGGCCGTGACAAAAGTGAAACCCTTGAGGGCTTCGAGCTTCTTCTCTTTGCTGACAAGCAGGCTCTTGATGTGGTCAACCGTCAGAACGCGATCGAACTCCATGGCTCTCGAATTGCGGAACCTGACGTAAGCCAGGGCTGTGCCCCCCACGGCAGCCAGATAAAACAACATTCCCGCGATGAAAAGCGGTATCGCCAGCCAAACCAAGGCGCCGGCCATGCCCGCCCCGAGAACGACACCCGTCCAGACCTGTCTGTCTCCATCGACCGTCTTGGAATCCTCATGCACCCAGCCTACCAGCGGCAGCCATGCAAAAAACAGGATCAGGAAGCTCAGAAGTTTGATGATTGATATGTAGCCGCCGTATTGCGCTGCGGCCGAAAGTAGGTCCGGCATAAGCTGCTCCGTTAAGTCTCACAAAATACCGCTGGCCGTGGTCGTTATTCCCTTCAGTGCCATTTTCAACTCTTCCGTATTTGGCGCATACTTGTAGGCATCTTTCGGGTCGATCAATCCAGCTTTGACCAATTCACAAAGGTTGTACGTCAGGTCCTGCATCCCTTCGGCCGCGGAGCTTCGTATCACGTTGGGAAGATCCGCCTCGCGACCATCCGAAATAAGTCTCCGGGCTGCGGCATTGGTAACGAGGATTTCCACGGCGGGTATTCTGTCCACCCCTTTCTTCAGGCACGGCAGCAACACCTGGCTGATGACGGCTCTGATCGCCAGAGTCAAGGCCTGCCTGACAAGGTCCCGCTCGTTCTGCGGGAACAGGTCCAGGAGACGGTGGATGGCCTGAGACGCATTTGATGAGTGCATCGTTCCGAAAACAAGATGGCCGGTCTCGGAGGCCCTCATCCCCGCCGTGACCGTTCGAGCATCGCGCATCTCGCCGACGAAGACCACGTCGGGGTCCTGCCGCATCAGATACGTCAGCGCCTCCTCGTAGTCTTTGGTGTCGAGTCCGATTTCCCTTTGCGAGACGATTCCTTTCTCGTCCTTGAAAAGATACTCTATAGGATCCTCGATGGTGACGATATGCGAAGAACGGGTCCGATTGATGTAGTTTATCATCGAGGCGATTGTCGTGGTCTTGCCGCAGCCCGTGGGCCCGACCACAAGAACCAGTCCCTGCCGGCTCTCGCATACCTTCTCCAGGGCCGGCGGCAAATGCAGCTCTTCAAAAGGAGGAATGACCGTGTTGACGCGCCTCGCCGCAAGGCTGATCATCCCCCGCTGGCGGAACACATTCGTCCGGAAACGATGTTCCCCGTCCACTTCATGGGCAAAATCTACGGTCCCGTGCTCCAGGAAGAACTCCTTCTGGGCGGGGGTGAGAATCTCGAAAACTAATTCTCCCATCTTTTTGGCGGTTATCACCTCGCCGGTCGTTTTCTTGAGCTCTCCGAAGAGGCGGAGTTTTGGCGGCTGGCCCACCTTCAGGTGCAAATCGCTCGCCCGAGTTTTGATAGCTGCCCTGAAGAACCTGTTCACCTCGGGCTCGTGCTCGTGACTGAGATGACTGTCAATGGGTTGTTCGACGGCCATAACGACAACTGACTCCAAAAACCGATATCCAGCCCTTCGGGCACCGACCGGCGGGATCATCGGTCACTGTTTAGAAGGACGTTTTATCCTACCATAAGATTTGCAAAAACAAACCCTTGTACAGTTCCATTATAAGGTTTTGCACCGGCCTGTCAACCTCAACGCTCCCAACAATAAGCATTTTCGGCCCAAATCTTGTGGGAATCCCGGATGGCGGCCACCGGCGGGGTCCACGAGTAAACCTTCCTGGCGGCCGCCCTGCGTAAATAAGGCAATTCGACTTTAGCAATTTGTACGTCCCTGCCGATATATAAAAAAAGGTGTATTTATGGAGTCAGAAAGAAGAAAACTTACAGGCCGGGAAAAAGATGAAGCGGCTGTAAAGCTTCTCGAAAAGCTGCAGGAACAGCTCCAGTCTCCCCACGCTTCAAACAGGCGGCTAGCCGCCTTCAACTTGTCGTGGCTTCAGGAAGACGGCGTGGAGGTCTTGAGGGACGCCCTGTTCGGCGACTTTCATGTCACCACAAAAAATGCCGCCGCTTATGGTCTGCGCAAAACGCGCGGCAGGATGAGGAAGATCGCCCTGGAGATCCTCAAACAGGGGCTCAAGCGTCGCGACCGTGCCACGCGGGAGGTCTGCACAAACGCCTTGCGCCTGTTGGGTGAGGGGGTGCCGAAAAAACTTCCTACGCAAGGACGTACGGTCAAGAGCCTGCAAATCAGGGATATCCCCAATCGAGGCAGACTGAGGAGCAGGGTGGATATGAGGCGGGCGCGCGGGTAAGAACCACCGCCAACCCATTAATACCCTTCAAATCCCTGAGAAGCCGAGCGTCCATCGTGGAGCCCCTCGCCGCAGATCACGTCGCCAACAGCAGCGCCAGGGTCATGTAGATGGCCACGCTTATCGAGTCGTTTGCCGTGGTGACCAGCGGACCGGAGCTGATCACCGGGTCAATGCCGATCCGACGAAAAAGGAACGGCAAAACCAGGCCGAGCGTCGTGGCAACCATAATGGCTGAGAACATGGCCGTCCCGAATGCAAAGACGAGGCGCCCGGGTTCTATCGTGTGATCCTGAGCCTTGAAGCGCACCAGGATAGTGCAGGCGAGAGCACCCAACAGCGCACAACTCAGCGCCACCAGCAGCGCAATGCGCACCTCGCGCGTGAAGACCTGGCTGAATCTCAGCGCGGCAAGGTGGCCGGTGGCCAATCCCGAGACTACGATGGCCGACGTTTGCAGCCCCGCGTTGCCGCTGATGGCCTGGATCATAGGCGCGAATGCCGCCGCGGCGACGAACACCATCAAGTGGTGACTCCTGAAGAAGATCATCACCGTTGCCGTGACGGCGGTGCCCATCAGGCAAGGCAAGAGCCAGGTCATTCGCACGCGGGCCGCGTGAAACGCCGATACCGTATCCAGCTCATCCGGGTCGGTTCCCGCCATCGTGTACAGGTCTTCGGCCGCCTCTTCCTCTGCCACCTCGATGACTCTATCCGCTGTGATTCGACCGACGAGCCTGTGCTGCTTGTCGAGAACGGGCACGACGATCAGGTCGTTCTTGCTGAATATGTTTCGCACTTCTTCCTGGTCGGTATCGACACTGACATAAATGCTGTCCCGGTCGATCATATCGCGAATCTGTGTGCCTTCGGGCCGGATCAGCAGGAAGCGCACACGAACGTGACCGAGGAAGCGGCCGGCCCGATCCACAACATAGACAGCGAAAAAATCGTCATCGACCTCGGCGGCGCGGACCTTGCTCACCGCCTCGGCCACGGTCGCCTCCTCGGGCACACTGATAAGAGCCAGATCCATGATGCCGGCGGCGGAGTCTTCAGAGTAGCCCATCAACCTGCGAATCTCGGTGGATTCGGCCGGCGGCATGCTTTGCAGCAGGTTGTCCCTTTCTTCTTCGGGCAGCTCGGAAACAACGTCGGCCGCGTCATCCGGGTCAAGGTGCAACAAGAGGCCGCTCAACTCTTCCTCGTCGAGCAGCTCGAACAGCTCCGCGCGCGTAGCCTCATCAACCTTTTCCAGGACCTCGGCGGAGGTTGGCTTGCTCATGGCGTCGAAGATCACGCGCCTGTGCTCGTTGTCCACAAGCTCCACGACTTCGGCGATGTCGCTGCTGCGCCAATGGCTGAGCAGCTCTTTCAAAGCCGACCGGTCCTGAGCTTCAAGCAAGGTCTCAGTCTGCTGCACTAATTGTCTCTGTTCGTCCGTCATTTGGCCACTCGTGCTCAAGCGGATAACCTGGATTCACCACCCGCACCACAGCATAGCCAATTTCTGCACGCCGGGCAATGATTTAGCCGGGCCAACCGGCCGGAATTCTTGTCTTCGGAGGAACCGGGCGGCCTTGAGTGCATAAAACTGCAGGCAAGACAACAGATTTGCCGGCCAATCTGGAATGACGGGCAAAATCTTCTTGGCTTTTCGGCCGGCTTGGTGTACAATATTGATTGAAGCGCTTCATCGGGCTTCGCAAAGGCACATTATTCTCTGGTGAGGGCTATACGATGAAAAGGGGTATCTGTGGGATGTTGGGAATCTGGTTGGTACTGGCCTGTACATGTGTGGCGGCCCCCGAACCAGCTATTGTTCCTGCCCCGGGGCAGTGGACGGTGGCGACTGAATTCACGCATCCGCAACAGCTCGTCCTGCGGCGTGGTTCCGATAATCAACCAATCCGGTTCTGGTATGTGATAGTCACATTGACCAACAACGCCGGCCGCGACGTCGATTTCTATCCGAAGTGCGACCTGATGACGGATACTTTTCAGATCATCCCCGCCGGCCGGTTTGTACCGCCCGTGGTTTTCGAGCAGATAAGAACGCGTCATAAGAGCAGATATCCATTCATCGAGCCTTTGGACAAAGCCGGCAATAAGATTCTTCAAGGCCAAGACAACACGAAAGATATTGCCATTATTTGGCCTGATTTTGACGTGAGAGCCAAGAATATTGCACTATTCATCACGGGCATGAGCAATGAGACGGTCGTCGTTGACCACCCGGTCTCAAAAGACGCGATGGGTCAGCCCGTTAAAGTCTTCCTCCAAAAGACTCTTGAAATAAGCTACTCCCTCAAAGGCGACGCAGCTTTGAGGTCCAACGTGAGACTGGATTACCAGGGAAAACGCTGGGTAATGCGGTAGTATCTCAGGTCCGCCCCGAAGAGGGGCCGGATATGTATTGCCAAGGGGGTCAAGGGGGGCAAAGCAGCGAATCTGAACCCCAAAGAGTGGTAGATCACAGATAGAAAAACTCGGAAATTACCCTTTAAGCGGGTGTATCTGAGCAGTTTTCCAGAAGAACGGACCTTGCGCTTGCTCTTTTAGCATCGGATTCCTGGAACTTGGCAGACACGGCGGCTACCCCCCTGCTATGCATTCCTGAAGAAGAAAAGAGGGGTAGGCACAGACACCCAGGGCAGTATGAACAACTAAGTGTCCAATTGATAATTTGTTTGCCAAACAGGTTTTACTATCGTATAATGAGTTTAGTTAGAAAGCAGTCCTATAAAGGTGATACGCCATGGCGAAGATGGGACAGATAGAAAAGATGCCTCCTGTGGAGCAACTGAGGGGCAGGACTCTTGGCAGAATACTCATCAAAATGGGCATTCTGAGCAGAGACAAGGTTCACGAGTGCCTGAAGATCCAAGGTCAGCGACAAGGGAAGGTGCAGATAGGCCAGGTTTTTCTGGAGCTGGGCCTGGTTGACGAGGGGAAGCTCCAAATGGCACTGGCCGCCCAGCGAGGGATGGCGTACGTGAGCCTGGACGGACTTGATATCCCTGCGGACGTGGTTGAGAAGGTTCCGGCACAGATGGCCAAGACCTACCACATCGTGCCAATTGAGTACAATAAGCAGGCCAATGAATTGACCGTCGCACTCGATAACCCGGAAAATTTCAGGGCCACGGACGATCTGAGCACCTTGATGGGATTCAAAGTGACGGCCAAAATAACCGATTCCGATGCGCTGGAAAAAGCCCTGGCCAAGCACTATGAAACGCAGCAGGACAACAACATCAACGAGCTGATCGATGAAATACAGGGCGATTCCTTCCTGGCCGAATTCGACGGCAGAAACCAGAGTATCGACCTGGACGAATTGAAGGAGCTGTCGGAGTCAAATCCGGTCAAGAAGCTGCTGAACCTGGTCCTGCTGCAAGCCATTCGCGACAAAGCATCCGACATCCATTTCGAGCCTTTTGAAAACGAATACAAGATGCGCTACCGCATCGACGGCGTACTCTATGAAATGGTCCCGCCTCCGAAGTACATTGCGGCGGCGCTAAGCTCACGTATCAAGGTTATGGCCGACCTGGACATCGCCGAGAGGCGTCTGCCCCAGGACGGACGAATCTCCCTTACCGTCCAGAATAACCCGATCGACTTGCGCGTCAGTGTTCTGCCCACGATGTTCGGAGAGAGCGTTGTCTTGCGCGTGCTGGACCGAAGCCAGGCAAACTTCAACCTGACGGCACTGGGCCTGAGCCCGGAAGATTGCGACCTGGTACGCAAGCTCATCCACAAACCCAACGGGATCGTCATCGTCACGGGCCCCACCGGATGCGGCAAGACGACCACCCTGTACTCGGCTCTCAACGAGCTGAACGACATCGGAACGAAAATCATCACGACGGAAGACCCCGTGGAATACGACGTGGATGGCCTCGTTCAGGTTCAGATGAAGCCGGACATCGGGCTGACCTTTGCCCGGTGCCTTCGCTCGATTCTGCGTCAGGACCCCGACGTGATATTGGTCGGCGAAATCCGCGACCTCGAAACCGCGCAGATCGCCGCACAGGCCTCGCTGACGGGTCACGTGGTATTCACCACGTTGCACACGAACGATGCCCCAAGCTCGATCGCCCGGCTTCTGGATATGGGGATCGAGCCGTTCCTTATCACTGCCACGCTCGAAGGGATTGTCGCTCAGCGCCTGGTCAGAAAGATATGCGAAAGCTGCAAGGCGCAATTCGAGCCGAGCGAAGCTCAACTGATGGAGCTGCAGCTTACGCCGGATGATGTTAAGGGAAAGAAGTTCCATTATGGTCGCGGCTGCAGCAGGTGCAACGGCACCGGCTACAGAGGACGAATCGGAATCTTCGAGATCATGGTATTCAATGATGAGATGCGAGACCTGGTCATGGAACAGGCTTCGACGAATGTTCTGCGCACCGCCGCCCAGAAAGCCGGCATGAAACTGCTGCGCGACAACGGCCTGATGGCCATCTACAACGGAATCACGACAATAGACGAGATTGCGAAAGAAACCATGATGGAGGACGTGTAAGACACGGGTCGGACGATCATGGATTGGAACTCAAGAATCAAACACCGGCACAGTGGAGGTATTTGAGATGCCTATTTTTCAATATTCTGCACTGGACTCGCAGGGCGTGGAAATAAAAGACGAAGTCGACGCCCTCAGTCAAAAAGAAGCGATCAGTAAAATACGGAACATGGGGTATTTCCCCACGAAAGTCAGCACGCGGGGCGCCAAGAAGGCCGGCGCAAAGGCTGCCGCCGGACCCAAGACACGACGCGGCGCCGGCGGCAAGGTCAAAATCAAAGCGATCACGCAATTTGCACGGCAGCTTTCGACACTGCAGGATGCAGGTCTGCCCATTCTGCGCTCGCTGAGAATTCTGGAAGAGCAGCAAAGGTCAGGCACGTTTAAGCGGGTCATCGGCTACGTGGCCGACGACATCGAGGGGGGATCGACGTTCTCCGAAGCGTTAGGCCGACACCCGCGGGCCTTCGACCGGCTGCTGGTGAGCATGGTGGCCGCGGGCGAAGCGGGCGGTGTGCTGGACCTGATCCTGTCGCGCGTAGCCGACTTTATGGAAAAGGCCCAGAAACTCAAGGCCCGGGTCAAGAGCGCGATGATCTATCCGGCCGTGGTTCTGACCGCGGCGTTTCTGATCCTCCTGGGGTTGATGCTCTTCGTGGTGCCCCAGTTCGAGAGCGCCCTGACCGAAATGACAGAGGGCCAAGCCCTGCCGAGGATCACGCGGATCGTGCTGGCCATCAGCGGCTGGATCGCAATAGGCCCTGTTATCCCCGGGGTGAAAATCAACATGCCTTATTTGGGATGGCCGGTCGGGGGATGGACTGTTCTGCTGGGTGTGCCGTTCGCGACGGTTTTTACGCTCAGGTTTATCCGGAGGTTTCGCCCGGGCAGATATGTGCTGGACAGCATCAAGCTGAGAACGCCCGTGGTGGGCCAGCTCACCAGCAAGGTCTCGGTCACACGCTGGACCCGAACGCTGGGAACGCTGATCAGCGCCGGCGTGCCGATTCTGGATGCGATCAACGTGACCCGCGAGACGGCGGGAAACGAAGTTTATGCCAAAATGCTCGGCAACGTCCACAATTCCATCCGGCAGGGCGACACGTTCGCCGGCCCGCTGCGCCAGTCCAAGACGGTGGACCTGATCGTCTCGAACATGGTCGCCGTCGGAGAGGAAACGGGTGACCTGGACAAGATGCTTCTGAAAGTGGCCGACAACTACGACGAGCAGGTTGACGTGCTGGTGGCCGGCCTGATGTCGATGCTCGAACCGATCATGATTGTCGTGCTCGGGACGATGGTTATGACCATCGTTCTGGCCATCTTCGCCCCGATGATTCAGATTATTACTACGCTGAGCTCCTCGGCGTAGAGGCCAAACAAATAAACCGAACGTCCGATTGAGAGATTGAGAAATTGAAAAGGAGAAGAAAATGAAGTCAAACGTCAAACAATCCAATAACAGAGCAGCATTCACCATCGTCGAGCTGCTGACCGTGATGAGCATCATCGTGATCCTCATCGGCCTGCTTGTGCCGGCGCTGAACCAGGTCAAGCGCTACGCCTACGGGGTCAAGCAAATGGCGCAATTGAAGAGCATCGACACGGCGATCGAGCTGTTCAACAGTGAATTCGACGGCTACCCGGACTCCAGCGCCAGGGGACCCGATGATGTGCCATATTGCGGGGCGATGAAGCTTTGCGAGGCCGCCATGGGCCAGGACCTTATGGGTTTTCATCAGGATTCGATTTTCAGGGCCGACGGCACAGACGGCTTCAAGCCATTGTACCCGGATGTGAACACCGCCCCCCTACCCTACCAGAATAGCCTGAGCATGAGAAGAGGGCCCTATCTGCCGCCTGAAAACGCCAATGCCTATCGGCTGGCGGATTTGTACGCCACTACAACGCCCTTCAATCCCCGGCATTTTGTTTTATGCGATGTGTTCAGGCGCGTCACGCACCGCACCACCGGCAAGAAGGTCGGGATGCCCATCCTTTATTACAGGGCCAATACGTCAAACACAAATCACAACGTGGCCATGCCGGGCGATCCGCAGAACATTTACAATTACCAGGACAACCAGCAGTTGCTGGTGCTCGGAAAGCCCTGGGACCAGGGAGGTACAACGAGCACGCCACACAGGCTTGCGGTCGAGACCGGTAAACAACAGGGCGTGCGATTCTACATGAATACGAAAAACGAGAAAGTCACCACGGCGTCCAGGCCTTACAGGGCGGATACGTATATCCTGATTTCCGCCGGCTGGGACGGCGAGTACGGTACGCCCGACGATATCTGCAACTTCGAATGGAGATACAAAGAGC
>DATKWR010000196.1:0-2239 GCA_035529475.1 Sedimentisphaerales bacterium
ATAGATTCCAGGCCAGCGCCATCTGCTTGACGTTATTGAGGCAGGCGGCGCGTTTACCCTGCTCCTTAACTCGGCTGAGGGCCGGCATCAGGATCGCGAGCAATATCGCAATGATGGCGATCACGACCAGAAGCTCTATCAACGTAAACCCGCCACACGCCTGGCGGGTGAAGGTTCTTTCTTTTTGCATAGCCGCCTCCTTTGTTCTGCCCGGGTTCTGTTCTTCGCCTATTACGATGCGCCACCCCGGACTATTGTTCCATTGCCTAACCCAACGTCCAGGGCTTTCGGTACTTGTATTCGAGCAATTGATTGGCTTTCTTATTATTGGTGATCTTTTCGTTCTTCGGGTCCCAGTCGATTCGGGATTTCGTTGCCAGCGCGATATTCGCCAGCAGGGCAAAGCACGTCGAGCGGTGCCCCGTTTCCATGTCGCAGTTGGTCTGCACGCGGCTCTTGACGCAGTCGAGGAAATTGCGAATGTGCTGGACGGTCAGGTCGCCATCGATCTTTTTGGCTTCGGTCGGTTCGATTCGCGGCTTGGGGTCCTGGAATTGCCCGCCCCGCGATGGGACGATATTGAAAGCCGAGCCCTCCGAGCCGCAGTAGAGGTTGCCGAGCGTGCCGCGAAGCTCGATCTCACCTTCGGCCAGGGCGTCGCCGCCGCTGGCTTCGTACTGTCCGAAGACCAGCAGGACGCCCGACGGCAGCTCGAAAATCACCTCCATTGTATCGGGAATGGTCCGGTCGTCGTCTATGGCAAAACGTCCGCCGTGCGCCGATATCGAGATGGGCGCCTCCTGCCCCAAAATCCAGCGCATCGCGTCAAGATAGTGGACGCCCCAGTTGCCCATCTGCGAGGAATAAGCCTCCCACCAGCGGAACATGTAGAAGGCAAGGTTATCTTTGTATGGGCGCTTGGCTCGCGGACCGAGCCATAAGTCCCAATCGAAGCCTTCGGGCGGCGTCGTGTCGGGGCATCTGCCTATCCCGTTCGGGTCCATATTGCTGATACGGTAGGCCCGGCCCACGGTGATCTTGCCGATCTTGCCCGCCTCGACGTCCTGGACGGCCTGCGCGTAGGATTTGGACGAGCGCCGATGCAGACCCACCTGGACCACCCGGTTGTAGCGTTTGGCGGCTTCGACCATCTTTCGGCCTTCGACGACAGCGACCGAGAGCGGCTTTTCCACATAGACGTCTTTGCCCGCCTGGCAGGCCATGATGGCCATGATGGCGTGCCAGTGGTCCGGCGTGGCAATCACCACTGCATCGATGTCTTTGCGATCGAGCAGCCGGCGAAAATCTTTATAGCGTGCCACGTTCTCGCCCAGCGTCTCATCCATCTTCGGGACCCTGCTGCCCAGGCTGTCCAGAAGCTTCTTGTCCACCTTGGAGCGGTCTCGCGTCAGGTACGGCTCATAAACGTCGCAAAGGGCGGCCACCTCCATATCATCCTGCTTCAGGAAGCCGGCAAGAAGCTGGCTGCCGCGGTTGCCCACGCCGATAAACCCGACGCGAATTTTCTCGTTCGCCCCTCGCGCGGTCCCGATCAGAGGGCCGCTCACGAGATTCAGTCCCAATGTCACCGCCGCCGCGGACGTGGTCGTGTTTTTCAGGAATCTGCGCCTGGTCGTCTTTTGCTCGTTTTCGTTCATGTGTTATCTCCGGAAAACTCTGGCATCTTCGTGAACATTCGCTGATTGACGATCAGCGTTTGTGTTTTACTTCTATTTCCCAGTTTTCGAGCAGCGCTTTGAGTCTTCGTACATCGTCCTTCCGAGTGTTCAAGAGGTCCTTCTTTTCCGCCGGGTCCCGCTCGATATCGAAAAGAAATTCTTTAACGTCGTCGCCATCGGCCAGCCAAATATATTTCAAGGAGCCGTCGCGCACGGCTTTTCTCGTCGCTTGTCCTCTTCTGATCCGCCAGAAAAGCGTCCTCTTCTGTAGGGGCGCGCCTGTTTCGACCGTCTTGAGAATATCTATCCCGTCGAATGGGCGCTCCGCCGGCGGCCTGGTCCCCGCCGCCCTGACGATCGACATCGAGAAGTCCATGGTCATACAGGGCTGGTCCGACACCTCGCCTCGGGCCAGCACACCGGGCCATTTTACAACGCACGGCACACGAATGCCACCTTCAAAAACATTTCCCTTGAAGCCCGAGAAAGGCGAGTTTTGGCCGGTCTTGTTGGCGCCGTTATCGCTCATGAAGACCACGAGCGTATTGGCCGCAATATCC
>DATKWR010000197.1:0-23709 GCA_035529475.1 Sedimentisphaerales bacterium
GGCCCAGGCGCAGGACACCGATTTGCACGGGTACGTGGACGTGACCTGGTCGGGCAAGTACGTCTGGCGGGGCTTCGATATTTATGGGGACAAGAGCGCCATTCATCCCAGTCTCGACCTGAATCTGTTCGGCACAGGTCTCGGTGTCAATGTCACCGGGCACCGCGCCAATTCGAGCGGATACGAAGAGGGCGAGCGCTGGGACTACAACCTGTATTATGCCAACAGTATGCTCGACGGTGACATCCAGTACAGGCTGGGGTGGGTCTATTACAACTACCCGGACCTCAGTTCCGGCACCGCGGACCTGCAGGAAGTGCACGCGATTTTCTCCTTGCCGAAGATGTGCTCGGCGGGGGTCGTTCCGAGCTACGTGCTTGTGAAGCTGTGGCCGTCCGAGAGCGGCTCGATGGTTGGAAGCCGGTCCCCAGGAAGCGGCACGGCTTCGGGCTTTGCGCACATTTTCATGCTGGATTATGCGTGGACCGTCGGGGGGATTCTGCCCGACACGCCGGAGCAGGTCCTGAATCTTCATGCCGAGGCGGTTTGGAATGACGGCGTCGGCCCGAACGGCGCGAACGTAGATCACGACTGGTCCAATGCGGTCTTTGGTGTCTCGACCAATATTGACCTGGCCCAGAACGTTGTTCTGACCCCGGGCGTTTATCACCAGATCACCATGGACAAATCGGTGAACCCCGACAAAGACGAAACCTGGGTCAGCATGGGACTGAAATATCAATTCTAAAATGTTTTGTCAGAGTGAGTTGCCTGATATCTTCGAGAAGGCTGGTTGTGAAAAACCAGCCTTTTCTCTTTCTAAAACACGATGCTCGCGTTAATCAACACAAACAGAATGGCCCCCCTCATAGGGCCGATCGGCTTGGATTACGTTGCTGCTTCAGCGCAAAAGGCCGGCATTGAGGTGGAGATTCTCGACCTGGGCCTGGCCGATGAACCGGCGGACGCGCTAAGAGAGTACTTTTGCCGCCGGGACCCCGAATTGGTGGGAATCTCTCTTCGAAATGCGGACGATTGTTTTTGGCCCAGCGCCGACTGGTTTGTTCCAGGGCTGAAAGACGTTGTAGAAACCATCCGCACGGAAACCTGCGCCCCCATCGTACTCGGCGGCGTTGGGTATTCGATATTTCCCAGGGCGATCCTCGAATACACGAATGTCGATTTTGGCGTCTGTGGCGATGGGGAAGCGGCCATACCGCCGCTCGTTCATCAGTTGCGCGGGGCACGCAGGTTCACGGAGGTCCCGGGTCTTCTCTGGCAGGAGAGAAACCACGTCCGCAGCAATCCGCCGGCCTGGCCCGACCCGATTTCATTGGGCACGGCCCGTGACTTCATCGACAACCGCAGCTACTTCAAGCGAGGCGGACAATGCGGACTGGAGACCAAACGCGGCTGCAATCGCAAATGTATTTACTGCGCCGATCCGTTAGCCAAAGGCAACAAGCTTAGGCTGCGAAATCCTTCCGAGGTCGCCGACGAGGTCCAATCGTTGTTGGCGCAGGGAATCGACGTATTGCACACTTGCGACGCTGAGTTCAATATCCCGCAAAGCCACGCATACGCCGTTTGCGAGGAATTGAACGGACGCTCGCTCGGGGACAGGGTTCGCTGGTACACCTACATGTCACCGTCGCCTTTTGACGCCGGCCTGGCCGAAGCGATGGCCCGGGCCGGATGTGTCGGAATAAACTTCACAGGAGATTCGGCTTGCGAAACGATGCTGCGGGCTTACGGCCAGAAACATCGCAGAGAAGATCTGGCGGCGGCGGTGAAACTCTGTCGGCAGAACGGCATCGCTGTGATGATAGACCTGCTGCTCGGCGGGCCGGGCGAGACGCCGCAAACCGTCCGCGAGACAATCGACTTCATAAAGCAAATCGATCCCGATTGTGCAGGGGCTGCACTTGGCGTGAGGATTTATCCCGGCACGACGATGGAAAAACTGCTGGCCCGGGAACTCCGGGAGGAGGGCGACGCAAGCATTCGCCGAAGATACAGCGGCCCGATAGACCTGCTCAAGCCGACCTTCTACATCTCCAGGGCTTTGGGCGAGCGTCCCGCGGAATTCGTGAGGGACCTGATCGCCGGCGACGGAAGGTTCTTCGAGCCCGCCGTCGAGATCGCCCCAAATGCAGAGGACCCCGACACCTCCAACTACAACTACAATGAAAACCTGCCCCTGACGCGGGCCATCGCCAAAGGCGCGCGCGGAGCCTACTGGGACATCCTGCGCCAACTCCGAAAGAGCTGATTGCGGCATGCAAATACCTGGCCCTGGGGCGACACCTGGGAGCCGGAAAAGTGCAATAACCCCGAAGACCACAATCCCGCCGGCGGCGGATACAGAACGAATCAAAGCGCTCCAGTAGGCAGTTATCCGGATGGGGCCAGCCCTTATGGGTGCATGGACATGGTGGGCAACGCTTATGAGTGGGTAGCTGATTATGCTAAATCCTACCCAGGCAATCCAGAGCCATTCGAGCACGTCGGCTATCATTTCGTTAGAGGCGGGTGTTGGGACGACGGCCCCCCAAACGTCCGCTGTGCTTATCGCGGCTGGTATCTGCCCTCAGGCAGTGGAGGCGTCGGCCCTGGCGACAGCGACTACATCGGCTTCCGTGTCGTTCGCTAAAATAGTCTCACACGTGAGCAGCGGCATCACTGCACGCCCAGATCCGACTTACATACCCGGAATAGAGAGAAAAAGAGCCGGAATACGCACGTGCAGTTCTGTCAGTCAACTGATACAATTCGCACTGCTCGTGTATAATGTTGGGTGAACAGACTCCGTTTGACCGATTTTCACGGAGGTATCAGTACCTGCAAAGGAGCCAAGAGACAATGATAACGAAATACCAGACCGTTCTGTTGGCCGTCTTCATGATGACCATGGCGGATACCGCTGCGGTTAGGGCGGAATCACATCCAAACGTGAAGACTGAAGTTATTCAAGAGGGTCTTATCCTGGACCTTGACGCGGACCGAGGGGTCGAAATAGTTGACGGACGAGTCGCATCCTGGACGAATCAGGTGGACTGGAAAGTCAAAACCTTTGCAGCGACCAGGGACGCCAACCACGAAAAGGGCACCGGGCATCCGACACTAAAGAAAAACGTGGCCGCCATCCGCGGCCATAATACGGTTGTGTTTGGAAGACACGAACTGATCAGCAGCGATGAAGACGCCTTCGACCACCTCATAACCGGCAGTGGCTACACGTGGTTCGCGGTGATGTCGGTTTACCCTCAGGTATCCGGCCTGAAGGATGTGAATTCATTCTTCGGGAACCTGAAGAACGGTGGGAAATATGAAGGATTCTGGGCGGGGCTGAACGACGATAACACGCTTTGGATGGGTTCTCGTAATGGTATCACTTTTGGCCGGTGGGATGAGAACAATCCTCAGGTTCTTGGTCCGAAATTGCAGGAGAACCGCTACTACATCGTCGCCGGTCGCATGGGCGCGGGCACCGGCAAAGTCACGATTGAACTGTTTGTCAACGAAACCAAACCCGTGGCCTCGAAGCCTTTTCCCGTTAATCCTCAGGCAAACGCATCCAAAATGGCCATTGGCCAGGAACGTGATGCCACGAACCATCCGGGCCATGAGTCCTTCGATGGGGAGTTGGCCCGTTTTCTCATGTGGGATCGTCCCTTGAAGAGCCGGGAGTTTGACAAGACACTATCCTGGCTCAGAGAAACTTACGGGATTCAGGAATCTAAGAGGGAATCCAAATAGGCTTCTCCTCCCAGTGAATAGACAGCACTGAAATCGTCTCCCTCCTTCGCACCCGCGGAGCCAAAGAATAACCACCGTCAACCAGTCCCACCCCGACTCGCGACCGCCGGGAGGCGGTTTGTGTGAGAGACTTGGAGCGATAGCCCTGGATGGCCGATGAGCGCTTTCGTGTTATCTTTTTAATATAGTCGATTAGTGGTGGAAGTGATCTATGGAGGATTGGGGAGCTCCGCCGTCAACTCGAACTGGGTTGGTGATGACTCGGTTATGCCGAAAACAAATTGTTGCGCGTCAAAATAATCCTGCACGAGTTCAAAATTCTCGTAGGCCGCACCGTTGGGGATCGGGCTGCGGGACATCCAATACGTGAACCGGCCATTCACGCGGATACGCAGGGGATGCTCCTTGTGCGGACTCGCTCGCCAGTACTGTGTGACCTTGCACCCCTGGTAGTGCCAGTGAGCAGGTGTCGGCACGATCTTCGATGGGTCGTCCTCATCAGTTGTGAGCATAACGATAAGCGAACCGTCCCTCAAACGACACATCGACCTTTCTGCGAAGAACTCAGAGGGTGTAAATCCCACAGATCCGACGCCGGCTGTTGCGGGATCCGGCCAGAGTGTCTTGCTATGGACAATGCGGTCGTGAAGCCAAAGCTGCCTTGCACGGATGTAGTTCCCCATCGTTGCGGTCAGAATACAACTTTCCATCGGTGCGCTGTCAGGAGCCGCATGGATGGTAAAGGTTACTTCCTGTGGTGTATCGCTGCGGATTGACGCTACGATCCAAGGGTGGGCACCGTTGCTGAATTTCTCAACCTCGAAGGCAACATTGAGCTGCTCCACTCCTGCCGATGGGTGCGAGAACCACCCTGGTATCGATAGATGCTGCATATCCTCGACTGTGTTAGCTCGATTCCTGGCGTTCGAGGGTGGGTATTCGGAATAGGGCCAGATGAATTTTCCCCTCCTTGGTGTTACGGGTTCGTCTTTTTTGATCACGGAACTCAACTCCAATTCGCTGAAGCCTCTCTTACCTTTGATGATCGGTTCAACAGCAATGAAGTTAACGAGAGTAGTTCTTCCGTCGCGCTCGTATCCGACCCGAAACAACCCTCGTGGCCCTCCCACACCCTCTGTCCCAAGACCACTGGGCCAAACGGCGAACACGATCCCGCCTTTGACTCCCCAGACTAATGTGTGTCTGTCAACTGCGCGAATCCATTCAGTCTTTGTTGGTTGAGCACTCCCAAGAACAGATGGAAAACAGCCCAACAGGCCGAATATTGCCCCGAGGATGATGAGCGGATTCATGCAACTCGGTCGCGAATGCATCAGTCGCCTTGTCACACCATTCTGGGCCATACCGGATCCCTCAACTTCGCCTCGCGGCCAACATCGAGACTGTCTGAAGAACGTACCGATTTCATTTTAAGATGTTCTGAGCCTGACTTCAATTGTTGCTTCTACTATCTCGTAAGGTATGGCCACAAATACAGCATGCTGGCTGCCAAGAGTTTTCAAGGTCCGGGAGTCTGAAAGAACGCTTCGGGAAAATCAGCGCTTTCTGCACCATCCCGCCGGCGCCACGGAAACCAGGAACCCCGATCCGGACACAAAGGGAGAGACGAGCCGTGTGTTTCCCGGAGCAGTTCAAACAAACGCTCTCTTAAACTCTTTGCAGTCTCCTGGTGAACGGGGCTGTTGATTAAGTTCCTGGTTTCATCCGGATCTGATCGCATGTCGTACAACTCGTCCAGGTCCCAAATGCCATGATACCGAATGAACTTGTAGTGATCCGTCCGTATCGCGTGAGTAGTTGGTGTCTGAGGATAATTTCGTTCCCAGTAATACTCATAGAGTAATTCATCTCGCCAAGGGGCCTGTTTTCCCATGAGAAGAGGCACGAAGCTCTTCCCATCAAAGTAATCCGGCGGCTCTATGCCTGCTAATTCCAGAATCGTCGGGGCGATATCAATGTTAGCGACCATCTGAGAAATCTTCGATCCCCCACGAAACCGCCCAGGACACATGACCAATAGAGGAATCCGAATTGAGGCTTCGTAGGCGGTGCGCTTGTCGATTAATCCATGCTCACCGAACTGAAATCCGTTGTCGCCCATGTAGATGATCGCAGTTGATTCCAGCTCATTCTTATCTTCCAGGTATTGCAGAATCCTCCCGAGACTTTCATCCACGGCCAGCAGGGTTTCACAGTAGCGCCGATAGTATGCGCTCAAATCGAAGTCTTTCAGGTTATACGCGAAATCAACTCCGTGCCGACTGTTGCGTTGGTTCTTGAGCCACATTGGCTTGTCCCGATAGTTCTCCTCGGTATCATGCAGTGTCCGGGGTTCAGGCATGGTTCTACTCGCATATCTGCCCCGATGCCGGTCTGCGGGAACGAAATCGGAGTGGACTGCCTTGTGCGATAGAAACAGCATATACGGACGGTCCTCTGTCCTTTGTTTCAACCATGTAAGAGCATAATCCGTCAGTTCATCTGTAATGTATCCGCGCTGCGGGACCCGATCTCCGTTAATGTTGAATCCATCATAACTCGTCTGAGGCACCACACGGCTCGTGCCATGGCCGTCCGGCCAGTAAGTTCCCTGTCCCTTGAAACTGAGCCAATAATCAAATCCACGCTGCGGTTCATCGTGCTCTCCACCCATGTGCCATTTCCCGACAAATGCCGTCTCGTAGCCGGCTTTCTGCAGATATTCCGGGAAGAACCTCAAACTTTCCGGAACGGGATTGTAGTTGTCGATAACCCCATGATTGTGAGCATATAAACCCGCAAGAATAGAGGCCCGGCTTGGTGAGCACAGACTCGTTGTTACAAAGGCATTGGCCAGATGAACGCCTTCTTTGGCTATCCGATCCATGTGAGGTGTCTCAAGAAATGGATGACCCATAAACCCCATTGCATCAAAACGATGGTCGTCCGTCAGGATGAGAATCACATTGGATCTCGGGTTCTGTCGCGAATCCTCTTGACCGCGCACGTAAGAAGAAAACGCAAAACCCGCCATCCCAGTGCCCAGTGCCCTCATAAACGTGCGTCTCGTGCTATTCATAGTATTCTCCTTCTACGAGTCCCGGTAGGCGTCACATTATACACAGAACATCGGTTTCTGGGGACAGGAATCCTTTCCTTCATTTCTTCGCCCGCACCATCAGCCCCCAACCGTCCCATCCCCGCCCCGCGACAGCCTGGAGGCGGTTTGAGGGAGAGAGTTGGAGCGGGAGCCCTGGATGGTGGGGATTGTCCCGTGTCGTTGTTTTCAGTATTGTCGATTTAATCCTGAAACGAATAACCACCCCCAGCGCCCACTAAGAATCTAAGCTCACTTGAGCCGCAGGACGTCGGCGACCTCCTGCGTCAATCGAATGGGATTGCCGTTCTCGTCGAGGAACTTCAGGCGATACTGGCCGGGACCGACCAACTGGTTCAGGTCGGTTTGCTGGTGTAACACATCGCGGATTTCGGCAACTTGCTTGTCTTCAATGTCGTACACAATGACGCAGACGTTCTCCTTTGTGCCGAGAAGCCGCAGGAGCTTCGGCATCTTATTCTTGCCGTTGATGGTCCATGCAGGTTTTTCGGGGCCGCCATCGCTGTGAACGCGAGGCGTAGTAGTGGCATCCGGGGTGGATTTGAGCCCGACCGTATTTGGTTCCCAGCAGCCAACGCTTCTGAGAAAGACCTCCATGCGGGTCAGTGTCTGAGCAAGCGACTTGTCAGCAAGCGAGGAAACGTGACCGCCCTCCACCGCCACGAAGTCCATGTTCTGTCCCGCAGCCTTCCATTTCGCGGCAAATTCGCGCAAGGCGTCGAAGATCGGTTCCCGGGTTCCGCTGAAGATGAGCGTGGGGGGCAAGCCTGCCCGCCAGTGTCGCGCCGGAGAAAGACGCTCGCCAAGCGTCCGGTCGTTGCCCACGGCGGCCCAAAACGGCGTGCTACGCGTGCCCCCATCGAGAAAGTCCAAAAGGGGCGAATGTAAAATCAAAGCATCGGGACATCGGGAAACCGAACGGTCGTCGTCTGCGGCGTCGAACTCGTCAAGCGCGGCGAGGCTGGCCACAAGGTGACCGCCGGAGGAGGAACCGCAGGCGACAATGTGCACTGCGTCGATGCCGAGACGAGCTGCGTTGCGGCGAACCCACCGCATGGCGCTGGCCGCGTCTTCGACCGCATCCGCAGGCAGTGTGCCGTCTGTCTTGCGTTTGCGGTATTCCGCCCGCACACAGAGCAGTCCCTTTGCGGCGAAGTGCGTGGCTTCGGACATGAACGCGGCCCCAGGGCCACCGTTGACAACGGGCAGTCCGAGCTTTGCACGTTCTGCCGCTAACGGATAAGAATTTCCAGAGCTGTCTTTTGGATTCATCCCGCCCCCTCCAAAGAACAGAATGGCCGGTCGCCTGTCTTGCTTCTTCCAACCGGGCGGATAATGGACTGCCAACTGGAGCTTCCGTTCGCCCAGAGTCTTGTAGGTATAGATGGTCGGAGGCATCGCGGCAGAAGCCGATTGGCTCTCCAATACGACTGGTTCGGCCTGTCTCGTTGCGACCGGCGTTTCACGCGACGGCTCCAACTGTTTGTGCCTTTCGAGCCAACGCGCCTGATTCTCAAGGATTCGCTGATCGAGCCCCTCGGGCCTGGACTTGGCCGGAAGAGGGGCACGCGGCTCGACGTTCAGAAAACCGAGCGTTTGCAGTTGTTCATCCATACGTGCGGTCGTTCTTTCGAGCCACGGGGAGAACTTGAAGGCGCCGTGTAATCCGTCCTCCTCCACGAACGGCTCAATTAGTAAACCAGCCTTGTTCATCTTGCTCACGAAATCATCCATGTAAGGCTTCATGGCATCGCGCGCACCGTAGAAGAGGATGGTCGGTGGAAATCCACTGCGTGGATCCGGTGACTCGGCGGCCGTCAGGAGCTGTTGCATCATGGCGGGATCAAGGACATCGAGATCCGAGTCAAATAGAAACAGCGCACCCGGGTGCGGAGAAGGGGACAGACCATCAACCTCAACGTCGGTTTTCTTGACACAGAAAAGGCTGGCCAGCAAGTGGATGCTGCCTGACCCTCCGGCCGCAGCGATCCGCTCGGGGTCGATGCCCAACGTATCGGCGCGTTGCCGCAGCCACTGGATGGCCGCATGAATGTCCTCGATGCACTTCACAGAGGTGACACCTTCCTTACTTTTCTCCCGGTAATCCGCTCTGGCACAGACCATGCCTCGCCGGGCGAAGTACTCTGCCTGATCGCTGAACTGCTGGCCGGCGCCGCTTGCTTTCCAGCCACCGTTATAGAAGAAGACAATGGCGGAGCGGCGATCCCCCGAACGCCAGCCGCCGGGAAACGTCAGAGTGATACTCAGGTTCCGGTCGTCAGTCCTTTTGTAAACCTGAGTCGATTCTTGCCTTGCAGGTGTCGCAACTGGCGGCTTAGTCTCAGCCTGCGTATTCGCCAGAGTCGAAGCAGATACCGCGGACAGGATCGCTTTGGCGCCTGGGGCAAACCAAGTGCGAGCGAATGGATCGTTGCGCCAGAAATCGAGCAACTCGCGTGCGACGCGTTTCCTGCCGGACTCCGATAGATGCACGCCGTCTGCGACCACATCGTCGCGAGTCCAATGGTAGCCGTCGGGGCGAGGCGTGTCGCCGTCCGTCCAGAAGTAGGTGGCCCATGCCGCCAGCGGGGCAACCGCATCTTCGCGCTCAAAACGCAGGTCGGCGCGTCCGGCGGTCTGCTCCTCGATAAGCCACTTCACGGCCCAGCCGTTGTGATAGGGGCGCGGCTCGCCATGCTTGGCCTTGGCGGCTTTGTCCGGCATAAATGCTGTCGTGTGCCGCGCGCTGAAGTAACAGAGGCGCACATTAGGGAAGTGCTCCCTCAGCAGACGCAATTGGCCGGCGAACTGGTCCTTCAGTCTTTGGGGGCGCCCGGGAAAGTCGTCACGCTGATCGCGCAAATCGTCGCTCTGGTACCAGACCACCTGAACCTGTGGGGCTGAGACACCGCGGGCCACAAGTGCTTTCTCGGCTTGCTTCCAGTAACGTTGGGATGGATCGGCAATCTTGTTCACATCCTGACCGCCAGCGGCGCAGTTGACGACTACCACAGAGGGATTGAGGCTGTCCTGGGCTGGTATCTGCTTCTCAAGTTCGGCGAAGATCTGCCGGCAGACCGAAGCGCCAATGCCGGCGACGACGATTTTTCCCCGGGGGTCGGACCTGCCCTGGAGGTCGAGCGGTTGCACCTGTTCCGTCATTCGCTTCAGAGCATCGGCATGAGTACCCCAGGGTTCGTTACGGCCTTCTGCGTAAAGCCCACCGATGTGCCCGCAATAAGTGCCCTGGCTGATCACGTTGAGTGGAACAAGCGGTTCCTCGGCGGTGACAATCTTTCCGCCGACTAACAGGGCGACCGAAATGGTGCACGCAGGCCAGAACTGAGAATGGCGAATTATCTGCCACATTCGAATGATCCTCCCAAAGTTGGTTTCCCGGGCTATTGCCCATTTGCTCGTGATATGGCGCCCGAGGCCCTTTATTCTTCAAATAGCAGAGACTAACCGATGCGGTTGGTTACAATGCGTCATTGTCTCACCAAGATCGAAACAACTATTGCAGAAGAAACGCACCACGGATAAGTATATTGAATTCGATGCGGATAGCAAGAAGACAACTGTCTGAGAATCGCCTCCATTCTCCCCGCCACCAACCTCACTTGGTTTGTCTGAAATCGTCAACCTTCTCCACAAGCACGGGGCAAAAGAATAACCACCCCTTTCCTACCCCGCGACAGCCGGGAGGCGGTTTGGTGAAGGAGACGGAACGGGAGCCCTGGATGGCTGATGTTCACCTACGTCCCAATTGCGGGAAGTCCTACCTGTCGCTATAATACTAACCGTGTCCGTTTACCCGGAAAAGCTATAGAGTATTGAAACTCAGATAAGAGGAGGAAAGACCTTTGGAAACCTTATCGCGTCGTGGATTCGTTAAACAAATGGCCAGACTTGCTGCCTCGGCCGCAGTCGCGAGCCCGCTGCTGTCTTTTGAAACTTCTCAAGCCGCTGCACAAACCACGCAAGTCAACGCCAGGGGATTCTTCACCCTTGGGCAACGTGATGGACGTTGGTGGTTCATTACACCCGACAGCCAACCGTTCTTTTCCATCGGATTGAATCACATTGACTCAGCTACGCTAAGGTATCCGGACAACACACATATCTGGCGGGACAGGTACGCCAACAGCATGGAGAAATGGCTCGGACAGGTCAGAAGCGATCTGCTTGAATGGGGCTTCAATACGGTCGGTTGGGTCCAGGAAGTCGTGACCAGGAATGATCAGAATCACAGACATTCCCGGAACTTCACTTTTGAAGAATATCAGTGGCTCAATATGCCCTATTGTCACATGCTCCCATTCGTGGACTTCCACCAATGGGAGATCGAGACAAGAAATCCAGACATCACAAGCAAAGGATTCGAAGAATGGTGTGATTACGTTGCCCGTGCCGAGTGCGGCCGCTTTGCCAATGACTCCAAGCTGATCGGGTATTTCTACTCGGACTGTCCGACCTGGGTGCATATTCGCGAACTTAATGCCTGGAAAGGCCCGCTGTTTGACGCGGCGCGGCTGGACTCGGAGGCAGGACGCAAGGAACTGCTTCAATTGGCCGGCCGCTATTACAAGGTGACGCACGATGCCGTTCGCCGATATGATAAGAACCATCTGATCCTGGGGGATCGTTACGAGGCCCGGGCGTCCTTGCCGGACGAGGTGATCAGAGCGGCCATGCCATACGTCGATGTGTTGAGCTTTCAGTGTTTCGGCGGGGCCCCAATTGTCAGCGAGAAGCTCGGCTATTGGGCCAGGTTCTCAGGCAAGCCCGTCTTGCTCGCCGACAGCGCCGCCCGCACAAAGCCCAGCGCGTCCGGGGGATCACTCAATCCGAATCAGCATCAAGACCCGCAGGCCTATGGAGACGTAATGCGCGTGCTTCAACATATACCGGAGTGCGTAGGATTCCACCTCTGCGGCGCTTATGTCTGCAACCGGGTCCGCCGCTACGGCCTGCGGGACGAACAGGAGCGGATTGACGCCGAGGCTGTAAAGGGAATCACGCGAATCAACGAGGAAATGGCTCAATGGGTGAACGATTCCGGTAGCAGCTCTTGAGCAGTGTCCTTATCTTCCTCAAAATGTGTATTGACTATGGCTTGTAGGAGGCCCGCACATGAAAACGGCGATATTTAAGTGGTTGACCCTGTCTGTTCTTCTTGCCGTCGTGGGGCCCGCACGTGGCGCCGTCATCGTAGATTCTGCGTGTATCGAGCTGCAGGCGGATGGTTCATTCCTGGAAATCATTCCTCAAGTTTACCTCGACAGGGCGAGGCAACTGAAGGTTCTCTTTTGCCATGCTTCCGTTGGGGGGACTATCATGAACGGGATGGTCGGAAGGAACGGACTTGCGAGTCAGAATCCTGCTCGTTATTACATCAACAGGCAAGAGAATGAAGATCCGGTATGGTTCGACCGCAGCAGCGGCATTATTGATGTCAGCCGTACCGACTGGCCGTTGAACGGCAGCAAATCGCTTGGATTTGACAATCTCATTCGCAACCTGGGTTACGGCGAACCGTCGCGGCTCGACGTAGCATTCATGAAGTTCTGCTATATAGACTGGCTGCCCGGCACGAACGTTCAGAAGAAGTGGGAGGAATACAGAGCGACGATGGAGGCATTGGAGGCCGACTATCCGGAGGTCACGTTCGTGTGGTGGACCACGGCGATCAGTACGGCCGGCGCTGGTGGCGATGTGCGGGAGACGTTCAATAACCTTGTCCGTGAGTACTGCGTCCGCAACGGAAAGGTCCTTTTCGATCTTGCCGACATCGAGAGCCATGACCGGCAAGGCAACCCGTGTTGTGACGACATCGGTGCTGAAGCACTCTATGCGGGATACGCTGTTGACGGTGCTCACCCGACGGGCATCGGACAAACGAGGCTTGCCTCTGCGATGTGGTGGCTGTTGGCTCGTGTAGCGGGCTGGGAGACCGGGCCCACAAGAATACACCTGGCAGTGGACTCGACGCTCTTGGGAGCCGACACAGGAGCAACAACGGAGGTGACCGCGAGACTCTACGATGAAAACAACGGCCTGTTCATAGAGGCTCCAGAAAGAGAGATTACCTTCCACCTGAATGGGCCGGGCCGTCTAATGGCCCCAACAACACTGATGACCACCGACGGACGAGCGATGATAAGATATGAAGCCGCAACGTCGCCTGGAACTGCAGTAATAACGGCAACATCAGCGGGGTTGATAGATGGCTCGGTAAGCATCAGACTGTTTGCCAACAATCCTCCGGAGCCCCCAACAGACCTGCTCTGTGACGGGCTGACAAATCCTGCGGCATTGCCTCATGGGTCCTCTGAGCTGACGTGGACATTCAGCGATTGCGACGCCGCTTTGGGGGACAGACAGTCGGCATACAGAGTGATCATCGCGAATAATGCAACGGATATCAATAACACCATAGGGAACGTCTGGGATACGGCACGAGTGCCGTCGAGCGAAACATCTGCCAGTCCTTGTGTCGTTCCGTTGCGGCCGGGGCTGACCTATTACTGGAAGGTCCAGACGTGGGACGTCTCAAACGAAGAAGGGTCATATTCGCACTACGCCACTTTTGATCTTGCAGACGGCGCCGGATATGCCGTCAGACTTGATCCCGAGACGGGCAGTGCGGACTTTGGAAATGATGCAAGTCTTGATCTGTACACCTCGAACGGGTTGACGATAGAGATGTGGCTATACAGAACCGAGGAGAACGTCGAATCGGTCATACTGGACAAGTTTGACTGGGGGGCCGGCGGATACCGTGTCGGCATCGATGCGAGCAATCATATCTACTTCAGGACGAGAGAACAGCGCAAAGGGGACCGACGAGTGGTCGCACTCGACGCGGAAGTGCGCAAGGGACGGTGGCATCATGTGGCATGCTGCCAGCTCGGCCAGACCGGTACGGACGACGGAGTGATTTACATCGATGGAATCGAATGCGGCAGGAATGGTCTGATCTACAGTCCGTGGCCGATTGACGCGAATCTGCGGCTCCAACCGTCGGGAGCCTTGGTGGATGAGCTGAGATTGTCCGATACGATACGCTATGCCGGCAATTTCACACCGCCGACCGAAGACTTCGTGCCGGATGGGAACACGCTGGGATTGTGGCATTTTGATGAGGGAGAAGGGACAGTAGCCAATGACTCGTCGGGGCATAATAACACAGGCACGATCAATGCGGACTTTGGATGGGCAGCAGGACATCGCGCACACAGCCACTCGGCGCCGATCAGAAAACACTGACCGGCCGACACCGGGAGCCCTCGAGTTAGAGATGGTCGTTTCCTATCGGTCTGGGGCATAGATGCAATCTCATCCTCCTCGGAAACGTCGAAATTCCCCTTGCAGTATAGGCCCTTGAGGTCACATGGCTGACTCCGCCAAGCCCTATCGCACTTCGGGCATACACGCCTTCCATCCGCGTTGCAGAATCGCCGAAAGTTCCGCCACGGTCGCCTTGTAGGCCGGGTCCTTCGCTACGTTTGTGAACTCCCTTGGGTCCTTCATGTGATCGTATAATTCAAGAAATCCATCGCTGAGCCGCCTGTTGAATCTGTACCGCTCCGTCTGTATCGCCACGATATCTCCATTGCCGGCCCTCCATGTGATCGCGCCCTTCTTCCACGCAATAGACGGATCCTGTAGCAGAGGCTTCATGCTGATCCCCTCTACAGTCTTCGGTTGCGGTATATGGCACAGATCGAACAGCGTAGGAAACATATCGATAGTCTCCACCGGCCGCGTACACCTCGCGCCCGTCGGCGTTACTCCGGGGACCTTCCATACAAACGCCACCCGCGCCGATTCCTCGTACAGATCTACCTTCCGCCACTGAAAGTGCTCGCCCAACATGAAACCGTGATCGCTCCAGACAATGACAATGGTATCATTCTCCCTACCCGTCTGCCGGATCGCACCAAGCACTCGTCCGACGCACCAGTCCGCATACGAGATTGTCGCGTAGTGCGCCGCAATCACTTCCTTCCACTCTTGCTCTGTAACACTCCGCTGATCTGCGCTCTTCTGCTTGATCGGGGTATCCTCCAGATCATTCTCCGGGTTCTGCGGCAGCTCGATGTGGTCCGGGTCATACATCTCGTGAAATACATCCGGCGCCCGAAAAGCCAAATGCGGTGCATGCAATCCGACCCCCAGGAAAAACGGCTTCTCCTGCTTCTGTCGGAGAAACCTCACCGCCTGCTCGGCCAACTGACCGTCACTGTCGGTCTCCGGACTGTTGCCCGTGGGCCCCCACAGCAAAGGCACGCCCCCACGGTCCTTGACGGGCGCCTCAGGCCCTCGCGCTGCCTTCTTTGGCCTGGCAGCCTTTGAATCATAGACGGATGGAATCACTTTCGTCCAGCTCTCGTCGTGCTCCCACGTGCCGTGATACATCTTGCCTATCCGTATCGTATCGTACCCGTGCCTGCGAAAATGCATCGGCATCGTAACAATTTGGCCAAGCGTCTTTCGCCAGTCCTGGCTGTTACTGAAAATACCGGTAGTGTCGGGCCGCAATCCCGTAAACAACGCCGTCCGAGACGCATTACATACCGGACTCATGCAATAAGCATTCTCGAATAACATCCCCTCTCTCGCCAACCGGTCGATATTCGGCGACTTCACCGGTCCGCCGCAGCAGCCCAGTCGCTGCGGACTGAAATCTTCTATGGCAATAAAGACAATATTCGGATGCCGGGGCAGCTCTACCGCTGATACCTTTCTGATATCCACCGCCAGAATTCCGGCTGTAACACGTGCGCTGGCCCTCATGAAGTGTCGCCTTGTCATTGTACCCATTATGCTCTCCTGTCCCGGTCTATCTTGCCTCACTGTACCACATCACGGACTGACATTTCCACACCAACTGCGATCGAACACTCCTGCGTACTCCACGGGCTATAATACCAAGATCTCGTCCACAATTCAAAAGCCGCCCGATGATTCGCTGAAACTTGAGCAGACCAAGTATCACATGGATCGGATGTTGAAACTTGATGCGAGGATGCGATTGCCCTCAGAAAGTAAAGTAGATCCTTGAAATCGGCGGGAGTGGTGGTATGCTATGCTAATTGATCAGACGGCCCATACGAATATTTGAAGAACACGCGAAAGGTGGTCGGATGCCAAGATACTTACAAACAGTTCTGTTCTTGCCATTCCTTTGCATCGGTGTTTGCTCTGCTCAGACACCCGGACAGATTTTACAGGAATCGGGGATTCGCGGCGGTCTCATTGTCCATCTCGGCTGCGGCGACGGCAAGCGTACGGTCGAGTTTTACGCGAACGACCGCTATCTCGTGCATGGTTTGGATACGGACCCACGCAACGTGAGCCGAGCCCGCCGGCAGATCGCGGCAAAGGGGCTCTATGGTACGGTCTCGGTTGATACGTTCGACGGTATCCATTTGCCCTACATCGATAATCTCGTGAATCTGTTGGTTGCCGAGGACCTGGGCAACGTTTCGATGGACGAGGTCATGCGCATACTCTGCCCTGGCGGCGTCGCCTATATCCGGCGTGAAGGCAAGTGGTCCGGGACTGTCAAGGCGTGGCCAAGTGAGATCGACGAGTGGACCCACTATATGCACGGCCCGGACAATAACGCCGTGGCGAATGATACCGTCATCGATTCGCCTCGCCGTCTGCAGTGGAACGGCGGCCCAAAATGGACACGCTCCCACGAGACGATGTCGAGTATGAATGCCATGGTATCGGCCGGGGGACGAATTTTCTACGTCATGGATGAAGGCCCAAGCGCCTCAGTTCAGCTTCCGCCCGAGTGGAAACTCATTGCACGCGATGCCTTCAACGGCGTGACTCTCTGGAAACGCGAGATCCCGTTGTGGCAAACTCATTTGTGGCCGGTCAAGGCGGGACCCGCCACGATACCGCGCCGCCTGGTTGCTATCGGAGGCAGGGTTTACGTAACGCTCGGTCTGACCCAGCCCGTAACGGCATTAGACGCAGCCACGGGCCTGACGGTCAAGACCTATGAGGGTACGGAAGGTACCGAGGAGATTCTCGTTTCTGACGGCGTGCTCTATCTGCGAGTGAATGAGGACTTCAAGCCCGATGTTTTCAAACCCGAGAACGAGCACTGTTGGACCGAATCCATAAGAGCCATGGGGACAATAGGCGTTTGGAAACCCAGCGAACGACAGTACGTCGCGGCAATCGATGCGAACTCGGGCAAAGAGCTGTGGCGCGTTGATTCACCGATTGCCCGTCTGACCCTCACGGTCGATACGGACAGCGTCTATTTCCACACGGGCCAGCATATCGTGAGTCTCAACCGCGAAACCGGCAAGGAACAGTGGCGGCAAGACAACGTGCCAAAGTTCACCTCGCTGACGACTCGTACCCCGCCGACCTTGGTCTCCTACGACGACGTACTTCTCTACGAGCACGACAGGGTAATCGTCGCCTATTCAAGAAAGCGCGGAGAACGGCTGTGGCAGTCTGCTCATCCCCGGTCCGGCCACGTATCACCAGGCGACGCGCTGGTCATCAACGACCTGGTGTGGTCCGCTGGAAGCGGCGCAGGCAAGTTCATCGGCAAGGACATTCATACGGGCCAAGTGAAAGCGGAGTTTTCGCCGCCGGAAATGACCTGGTTCCATCCTCGCTGCTACCGCTCGAAAGGCACCACACGCTATCTGCTGGCATCACGGACCGGGATCGAGGTTGTCGATGTAAGAGCCAAGAAAGTGGACGTCAACCATTGGACCCGCGGCGCGTGCCTGTACGGCATCATGCCGGCCAATGGACTGATCTATACGGGGCCTCACTCCTGTGCGTGTCTTCTCGAAACCAAAACATCGGGCTTCAACGCGCTTGCCCCGGCCAAGCCGGCCCGCGATGCCGAACGTGAGATTGCAGTCTCCGACCGCCTCGAGAAGGGCCCGGCATACTCCGACAATGGGCACACAAGCACCGAAACCGCATCGGCCTGGCCAATGTACCGCCATGACCGGGCGCGGAGCGGCTGCACGCCGATATCGGTTCCAACGGACTTAAAGAAGCTCTGGACGGCAGGCGTGAATGACAGGCTTACAAGCCTGGTGTCGGGGCACGGCATCCTCATGGTAGCCACTCCGGAGACTCATACGGTCCACGCCTTAGACACAGCCGGCGGCAGGACGATCTGGACATACACCTGTGGCGGCCGCGTCGATTCGCCCCCTACGCTCTACGGCGGTAGAGTTTACTTTGGGTCGCACGACGGATACGTGAATTGCCTGCGAGCGAGTGACGGTTGCCTGGTGTGGAGGTTCCTGGCCGCGAGAAATGAGCAGCGCATAGTCTCTTACGGCCAGGTGGAATCGGTCTGGCCCGTCCACGGCAGCGTGCTTGTGATGAACGATGTCGTCTATTGCGTTGCCGGACGTTCGGCGTTTCTCGACGGGGGGCTTCGCTTCTACAAGCTTAACGCAGAGACCGGCGAGTTGCTCGCCATGAGCAAGATAGACGAAAAGGCCCCTGACACGGGAGAGAATCTCCAGAACTTACAGGCCGGATGGTGTGGACTCACCATGCCGGTTGCCAACCCCGATATCCTGACCAGCGACGGAAAACATATCTTCATGGGAAGCCAGGGGTTCGGCCTGGACGGCAGCCGGCTGCGCGTCGTACCCGATCTGGATGTCCAGCAGCAGGATCGCCCGGGCGCTCACCTTTTCAGTCCCGTTGGGCTTCTCGACGACAACTGGCACCATCGGAGCTACTGGATGTACGGTGTGACTTCCGTTTACGGCTGGCACGTGTGGTTTGAGGGGGCAAAGCATGCCCCGTCCGGCAGAACCCTTTCTTTCGATGAGAACACGGTTTACGGCTTTGCCCGCAAGCCGCAGTTCCTGGCCCAGGCGCCAACCATCGAGTACCAGCTTTACAAGGCGGACAAAAGGCCAACTGCGGACGGACCGGCTCGCGTCCGCCGAACCGACTCTGAACATACCGAGAGAGAATGGAACCAGACACAATGGCTCAGCCGCGGCAGGCTTTACAAGCCCGATCAGTTGACGGCGCTTAACTATCAGTGGATCACAGCCGACTTGCCGATTCAAGTCCGTTCAATGGTCCTCACGAAAGACGCTCTCTTCATTGCCGGCTTGCCGGATGTGATCGACGAGATGGAGCTTTGGCAGCACCCCGATGACGTCGAGCTGAAACGAAAGTCCACAGAGCAGACGGAGGCATGGAAAGGACACCGCGGCGGCTCGCTCTGGGCCATATCCTTGGACGACGGCAGCCGCCTGGCCTCCATCGATCTTGAAGCCCCACCCGTTTTCGACGGAATGATTGCCGCCGACAACAAGCTCTTGCTATCCCTGATGAACGGACAAATCCTATGTTACGGAGGCGCAAGTGAAAAATAGAAGACTCCTCGCCGGACTCGCCGAGGATCGTTCTGTAGCATCAGATTCGTATCGCAGTGTGCGTCACGTTGGAGTACAGGTTCAATGAAATCGATTGACCGCCAAGCTCGGCTGTCACTATATCATCAGCTCTATGAGATACTTCACCAAAAGATCCTGCTGGGAGAGTTGAAGCCCGGGGACCAGTTGCCGACGGAAAACGAACTCATCCGGCGGTACCAGGTCAGCCGGATTACCGTGCGCAGGGTGCTGAACATGTTGGTCCAGGAGGGATTGATCTATCGCCAGGCGGGCCGGGGCAGCTTCGTCGCACACGCGACGCTCGAGCACGGGCTTTCCCACATCGTCAGTTTCACCGAGGACATGCGGCGGCGGGGTTTCGAGGTCAGCACGCGTGTACTGTTCTCGGGACTGGTTGCCGCCGAGAGCGAGCTGGCCAAGAAGCTTGATGTCCCCGTCGGTGAAGAGCTTGCCCGGCTCGAACGTCTTCGCCTGGCGGATGGCGAGCCCATGTGTATCGAGAACTCTCATTTTGTGCACCGCTACTGCCCCGGCCTTCTGCACCACGACTTCTCTGTCGAGTCGTTGAGGGAGATTAAAATCCAGAAGTATGGAATTCGCTGGATTCGGGCCCAACAGACCATTCGGGCCATCAACGCGCCGCGGGAACTCGCCGAACCGCTGAGAATCAAGAAGGGCACCGCGTTGCTGTTCGTTGAGCGAGTCTCTTTTTCGCAAGACAATATTCCGGTTGAGTTCCTGCAGGCCTACTATCGAGCGGACCGGTACGCCTTCTACAACAAACTGCTTGGAGAGACTGGATGACCGATGTGGAAATTCGCTGTCTTCTTCTTGACCCACGGCAAAAAAAATGGCGATAATATGAAAAAACAGCCGTATGTGGTTTTTTTTGGGCTTTCGTAATGGTATAATGTTATAACATATCGAAGCAGGAATCTTGATGAGTCACTTTGGCGCGTGGCCAAAGCATAACATTATCTCAGTTTTCTGGAGGAAGGAAAGTATAAGCAAGAGACGAACGTGCCGGGTGCCGTGGGTTGCATTATGAACGAGGGCTGTTCCGGCTGCCCGAGAAGCGGGAGGCCGGAACCATGTAAGGGAGGTTTATGATGAACACGAAAGTCATGATGTGGGTGCCCATATTGATTGTAGGGGCATTGGCTGCAACGTGTGTGCAAGCGGATATCGCCAGCGGGCTCGTGGGGCACTGGGCGTTTAACGGCGACTTCACCGACTCAAGCGGCAACGGTAACCATGGCCAGGCCATTGGTGACACCGTCGTTATGAAGGATCCAGAGCACGGTTTCGTCGCAGAGTTCGACGGCACCGGCGACTACATAGAGATACCGCATTCCGAGACGTTGAACATCACCGGCAATGAGATTACGCTGGCCACGTGGGCCTATTGCGATGACGTCACCGGCCCCCCGGAGATTCTGATCGCAAAGGTTTACCGGGAAACGACGCACGCAAATCCGTATTTCTCCTATGGCCTGCATTTTCTGAGTAATGGCCAGCCGCGTTTTTGGCTGCGGCTGGGCACGGCCAACCGGTTCGTTCCGGCCACCGTGGGCATGATTCAATCACAGCAATGGTATCACGTTGCGGGCGTCTATACTGGCTCGCAGATGATCCTCTATGTGAACGGCGAGGCGGTAGCGACCGGGAATTTTAGCGGCACTATTACCGGATACAACACCGTGTTGCGCCTCGGGACCAACGGCGGCTTGACCGAACAGATGGACGGCAAGATCGATGACGTGCGCATTTACAACCGCGCCCTGTCGGTGGAAGACATTGCCGCCACGATGGTGGGTGCACCGGCGGAAGTGGCCTCCTCCCCGACCCCAGCGGACGGCGCGCTGCATGAGGCGGCGTGGGCCAGTCTTAGTTGGAGCCCGGGGGCCTTTGCGGTTTCTCACGATATCTACATCGGCACGAATTTCGCTGATGTGAATGATGCGACTTTGGGTTCCGCGGCGTTCCTGCAAAATACCGCACAGAACCAGCTTGACATAGGCATGCCGGGTCAGCCGTTCCCGGGAGGTTTGGAGCCGGGAGCTACCTACTACTGGCGCATCGATGAAGTCAACGATGTGGACCCGAACAGTCCCTGGAAGGGGGATGTTTGGAGCTTCACCGTAGCCGAGTATCTCGTCGTGGATAATTTCGAGGATTACACCGACAGTCCGGGGTCCGAGCCTTTTACGGTATGGCTGGATGGGTTTTTGACCGCTGCGGCCGGCGGCAATGGCAGCGGCGGTATCATCGCTACCAATCCCGCAGACGGCCAAGTGCTTCTGGAGACCGCCGACAGGCACGGCGGCGCCCAGGCAGTGCCATTCTTCTACAACAACACCGGCATCAGCGCATTCGACGGTCAGCCGCGATTGATGTACTCGCAGGTCGAGCGTTCGTGGGCTACCCCCCAAGACTGGACGGTCAAAGGCCTAGAAGAGCTGGCGATCTGGTACAAGGGCGTGGCAGGTCCCGGCAGCGTCAGCTTCGACGCGGCCACGCAGACCTACACGATGACCGGGGCCGGCAGTAACGTCTGGGCCGCTGCCGACGAGTTCCATTTTGCTTACAAGGAGCTTACGGGTAATGGCTCGATCACGGTCCGGGTCGATAGCATCCCGGTCGCGCCGCACGGCGATCCGCGAATCGGCGTGATGATTCGCGACACGCTGGATCCGAGCGCCAAGAATGCGACCCTCTTTGTGGAGCCCGATCCTCGGACGCGGTTTACGGCCCGTCTTCAGGATGGGGGCAACACCGCCGATTCCGCCGTCTTAACTGATACTCCGTTACCGACGTGGATTCGCCTGACACGCGAGGGCTATACCGTGCGTGCCGAGCGTTCGACCAACGGCGTGACCTGGTCGCCGGTGACGGCTGACCTGGCGGTGTCCTCAACACAAGTTTCACTGACGCTGATGGATCCGGTGTACATTGGTCTGGTGGTTTGTTCTCACGCGTCGCAGCAGTTTGCCGAGGCGACATTCTCCAATGTCAGCACTACGGGCACTATGCAGCCCGCCGGTCCGTTCACGAGCTCGCAGGACATCGGGATCGCCTCCAACGCGACCGAGCCGCTGTACGCGGCTATCAATGGGATCGTCGTGACCAACGAGGATCCGGCGGCGGTGAATGTCACCCAGTGGACTCAATGGTCGATTAACCTCAGTGCCGTGCCGGGTCTGAATCCGGCCGCTGTTACAACGCTGGCCATAGGGGTAGGGAATCCTCTGGCCCCGCAGGCCGGCGGCACGGGCAGGCTGCTGCTGGACGACATCCGGGTCCGCCGGTCTTCGCCGGTCGATCCCGGTGTGGATGGCCTGGTGGCCCAGTACAGCTTTGAGAACAATGTCGAGGACGGTTCCGGCAACGGTCACAACGGGACGCTGGTTGGCGATCCCGCCTATGTGCAAGGGTTGGCCGGCTATGGCATGGCCCTGGACTTTGACGGCGCTGATGACGTCGTCGAGCTGGGCAAGTTCGACGTGGTAGGCCGGATCACGCTCGCGGCGTGGGTCAGGGCCGACGACTTTGAGATCAATGACGCCCGTATCGTCTCCAAGGCCAGGGAGTGGGGCTCGAACGACCACTGGTGGATGCTGAGCACCGTCCTGAGCGGGGCCGATTACGTGCCGCGCTTCCGCCTCAAGACGGATGAGAGCGACACCGTGCCCACGTTGATCGGTGCGGGCGGCGTTTTGGCCGTCGGCGAATGGAGCCACGTGACCGCCACGTGGGACGGCGCATCGATGGTCCTCTACGTGGACGGGGTCGAGGTCGGTCGGACGCCCAAGGGCGGCTCTGCCGTGGCGGTTGACCCGACCGTCAGCGTGGCCATCGGCAGTCAGCCTTCGGATGCCTTTGCCACAGACCCGGCCCATGTGGTCAAGTTCTTTGATGGTCTGATCGACGAGGTGCGGATCTATAACCGGGCGCTGTCCGAGCTGGAGGTCCGTTATCTTGCCGAATAACAAGTAAGCATTACACGGCTTGGTTATGCTGCTTGCGAATGCGTGCGCGAGCGGTAAGTCTGAAGACAAAAGTGGCGACCGCTTCCGGCGCGGCCTTCCCGGAGCCGGCGCTTCTAATGAAACAGATTCACACGAAAGGAGACGTGCGATGAACAGAATCAGAGGATTTACTCTGATTGAGCTGTTGGTGGTGATCGCGATCATCGCGATATTGATGGCCGTGCTGATGCCGGCGCTGCAGGCCGCCAAGAAACAGGCCACGATGGCGCGGTGCCTGACGAACCATCGCAGTCTCCTGGCCGGATGGATCATGTATGCAGATGAGAACGACGGCCTGCTGATGTGTAACGGCGCCTGCTACGAGACAGCCACGGACAAGACGCCGTGGGTTCACCGGCCCAAGGACGTCGCCGGAAAC
>DATKWR010000198.1:0-11363 GCA_035529475.1 Sedimentisphaerales bacterium
TCATTGACAACCGCACGTGATTGGGCAAGGTTGGCAGGCGGTCAATCAGATCGTAGATGAGCGGGATTATCGTGTTAACGCTGTTGTGTTGGTTCATTTCACAGCCTCCCCATCTTCTAATCTGCTGCTAGTCGGGTCAGAATTAGAAGTTGCCTCGTCCTCCTCCATCGCGCCGCGGAACGCCGCAAGGGCATCGTCGAGCATATACCACAACTGCTTCACCTTATCCGCCGCCTTGACCTGCTCGCGTAGTTCCGCGATTGTCCGGTTAGCTTCGGCGAGGTCGGCACATGCAAGGTTCGCGTCCGTGCCGAGGCGGTCGATCTTGGCTAGCAGCCATGGGATGTCAGAGCGGGCATGGCGAATTTCTTTACAGACCAACCTGTTCGAGAGCGGAATCACGGCATCCACTGGTATAAGTCTTTCGCGGATTTCGTTCAGTCTGTCGGTGTCATCGGTCATGGTGTCTCCTTCAGGGTGCGGATGGCCTCATGGGCCATGCTGAGAGCAACACAGGCATCGTTGTTGTGCTGTAGGCCTTTCATTACATCCATTATTCGCGTCATTGCTTCCTCCAGCCCCGCCAGCCTGCCAGCGGCCTCGGCGAGGGCGACGAGGCGGGAGGGGGCACCTGCATCAGCGAGAATAGGCGCACCCCGAACGTCCGATTCATAGATCGTGGCGGTTGCTACATTGAGAGCTTGCTTTGTTTCAAGCCGATAGCCCTTCGCCACAAGCGCCTGTTCCAGTTCGTAGCTCCACGCGGGGTCGGTGGAGTAGGCGGGGCAATCATATTCGGGTTCTTTCTCCCCCATACGTACCCATCTATACGCTTCAAATTGATCTCCACGTCCAACTCTGGTCCACCCCCTCACCTTCGCTATCTCCTCGTCGAGTTTTCGATGTTCTTCAGGTGTCATGGCGTCAGTCCTTCCTGTCGAGCCTCAGTCAAAAAACGCCTAGCCATCCCCTTTGCGCCGGCCAGCGTCGGGCATGGCTGTATGCGCACAGAATGGCATCTAGCGCCCGCGCAAACGACGAAATACGCCGCGCTGATATGCCCCCCCGATGAGCGGAATCCGGGTGGAAAATATCCTGATGCCCTGACAAAACCGTCTGCAAAAATGGCCTCAAATTCCCACCACCTATCTTCCGCAGATGGGTGATGCCGCTCGCCGTAAATGCCTTTCCCAATGCCCCATGAATTGCTCCATTCGATTTTATGTCTGCTCATCGCGTCAGTCCTTTCAGTTGCGGCAGCGTTTTGATATACCGCGTGCCTGTCTCGCCCACTGTTAGTTGCTCCCATTCGCCCGGGGGGATCGTCCAGAGCATCGTCACAGGCGAGGCATCCAGACTCCCATACCAGACATCCACCTCGACCTGCCCCGGCGCAGGCTTTGAACGCACTTCCCAGTACAGCAGTTCATAGCCCGGCACGCCGACGCCGCAACCGGCGAGAACTAGGCAAGCCCCAACGATGAGAGCCGTCAGCACGGCCACAACACATGCCCACTCCAACGCCCTTTCAATGTTGCCAGGGGTCATTGCTGGGCCTTTCGGCGGACGATGAGGCGGAAGGCGCGCACCCCTGGCGTTGCACATTCGCAAACGCCGTAGCCTTGGTGGTCGCCGAAAAACCATTCATTGAGCTGGGGCGGCCGATACTCGCCCGTATACTCCCACCCCTCCGGCAGTTCCGGCAGGTCTTTGAGGCTGATGTAACCGGGCAGGGGCTTGCGCGCGTGGTAGGCCAGCGCGAGGTCCGCCAAGTTAATACTGAGCAGTTCGAACTCATTCTCATTTGCCCACCCCTTGTATAGGTCGTTGATGTCCTTCACGTCCCAAGCGCAATCACCCTTGTCGGGGCGAGGCTTATCAAGTCGGCAAAGTTCGCCGTCACAGAAGGCCCATATTCCCTCTTGGAACTTCGGGTCGGGCGGGTCGAGTTTGTCGGCGATGACTACGAGCTTATCCGAGTCAGTCCTTGCCATGCCCCAAGAAGCCTGACAGATTCTTCGTAATTCCTTCGCCATCTCTTTCGTTGTCATGTCAGTCATTCTGGTTCTCCACGGTGACACAGGGGATTTTCAACGGCCTCGGTTCACGTTCGATCTTCACCAAATCTTCAATAGGGCAGACATCGTGGGGGCCTTCTGCTTCGACATACACTATGGGAACTTCGCGCTGGCGGTTGTGCCGGTGCATCACTTCACAGATGATTATCACCACGGCGAAGCAGCCCACGGCCAGCCACGGTGCCCAGATCGCCCGCCGTCTTCGCCTTGCAGTCTGTTGCTGGTGGTCACTCTGCATTGTCATGCTCCTTTCAGCTTTCGCGTCACCAGCCACCATTCGCCCAGTCCGATGGCGTCGGCGAGGTCCGCGTCCGGCGAATCCATCGTCACGTCGTATCCGCTGGCCCGCCATTTATATGACACGTTCTGCTGGCGTTTCTTCTTCGTCAGCCCGCGCGTCCACTCGGGGCTCACGGTGTGGACGTGCAGACCGGATGCTCGCAGCGTCGCCCACATCGCACCGGCTGCCATGCCGTAGACGGATAGACTGGCAACATTGCGACCGCCGGTTTTCGCGCCCTGTTTGCCGCCCGGGATTTCGATCACGCATTCGTCCACGCCCACGCCCTTGGCCTTGTCGATAATCTCAGTCAGGCATTCGACCTGCTGCTGTATCCGATTGATGGCCGTTTCGGTGGAGGTACTGCGCAGGATTCCGCCGTCGATGATCTCGAAGGCGGTCATAATGGCCCAGCCGGTCGTTTTTGATGCGGGGTCGATGGCGAGGATGGTTTGGCTCATGGCGCACCCCCTTCAATGTCTATCCGTCGAATGCAATATTTGTCGGCATCGGCTAGTGGTATTAAGAAGCCACGCGACGTTGCGATTGTTTTGTGCCTATAGCGGTCCTCAAGCATCCGCAGATACTTGGTGCTGAATATCCAGATGGTTGTCTCATCTCCAATGACGAGCAGCCAAGAATTATCGCCGCGGTAAATGCCCGAGGGCGCGTACTCAACCCGGTTTGGATGCGCCTTTTCTGCTGTCTCGATATACAGATTCCCTGTTTCACGAAACTGCCCGTCTCGTTTGATCTCTGCCCCAAGCATGTTTTCGCCATGATCCATCTGTGCTCGCCGCGAGGCGTAGCCGACGACAACGATTCCGCGCTGGTAGAGCACGCGGGTGGCTACGTCTTGAAACCGCAAACCCACTTCCAGTTGCATCTCGTAATATCCGTTGGCGTAAGCCTCACGCGCCTGTTTTAATTCGTTCGTTTCCATAGGCAGTCCAACCGGCGACCTCTTTGCGGGCGAATAACTCAATTCGTGGTCCACTGGGATAAAGCAAGTCGATCATCTCCCGAAATGCCTCTGGCTTCTCCGAGTGCTTTGGGGTGCGTTCAACAACCTGTACACTATCGACTAACCTCTTATTTTCAGGCAGACAACTTCCTCGCGTGCAAAGAAGTAAGAATTCATGGCGAACGCTGTTGTAGTGTCCGAAGTTGTGGCGCACCTTGTCCCACACAAACGAGGCTTTATACTCAAATCCCCAAGCGTGGATGACCCCGAAGCAGTTATCTAACAGCGGCGAAGTAACCCACAGAAAAAGAACAGCGTCATCTGCGGCAAGTGCCTTGATTGGCAGGGCGCACAATTCCGCAATGCTCATCGTTGGATAGTGGTTAGCGGCAGGTCCATAACCCTTAACAAGTTTATCTCCGTATTGCCAAGGAGGATCAGCGTAGATTACTCGATACTTGCCCTTGGGCAACAACGGTTGCTTGGCCTTGCCTTGAGCCTCATTCACCGCCCGAAGAACGCCTACTGTCGTAATGGGACGCTTCTTTTCCCTGGCCTCAGTCAAATGGCGCTCGAAGTCCTTTTCGGGCAGGCTGGCCACTTTTTGCCAAGCTGAGGACTGATCGCGGCTTATGCCGAGTTCGGATAAACTGGGGCCAATTGTCGTACCATCCGACAATTGTGGATTCCCTGGGCTGATGGTCTCGGCTAATAGCTCCCCTACCCTTCGCTCTGCCCGAACCTTGATCTCTGCCGCTTGGTTCTGCATTTCCACAGAACCTTGCTGCTGGCGGATATAGGCTCGGACGGCTTCGGCCTTGTCGCGGATGCGCTTGACTTCATCGACGCGAACCGCCTTGGCTAGTTCCGCTCGTGCCCGATCAAAATGGACAAGGGCAAATTCTTGATTCATTGCTTCAAATCCCCCAAAAGAGCCCCGCCGGGTGCGCATCCGTGCGCCGCGCGCCTGCCAGTAGGTGCAGGCCGTCGCCCCGGCGGGAAGTTGCTTGATAAAAAGGCGGGGCGGCGCGCCAGCCGGAAGGGGGAGACCGGCGTTGGCGGGCATGGCAGCGGGAGGGACTGCAGCGCCGCGCTGCGCGCCAAGCCCCGCAGTAGAAATATAGTGAGCTGTAACCTGTCAGCTTGTTGCTTCGCCGTCCGTGGCATTGTCCGATCTCCCTTTGCCTTTTTTGATCTCCTGGCCCAGTGCGGCCAGATATGGATCGCCGATATAGTTCTCAGGTTTTTCAGCCTGTTCGTCATGCGGTACTTCCGGGTCGTTGTATGCGGCATATGAGCTTGTCGACTTGCGGCGCGATGACTTCGGTTCTTCACAGCCGAACGCGAAGCCCCGCCCGTCGCGTATTTCGCCGTGTTCCTCCACATAATCCCGCAGGGCGTTCAGCCGCTTGCCGATGACTTCCTGCAGCAGCATGGTATTGACCGCGTAGGCCACGGGCTCGGCCGCGATCTCCGGGGCCGGTGCATAGGCTCGCGGGCATTTCAGCACCGCCGCACACCGTGAACACCTTTCGACGGCGGGCCAGCAGTCCGGCTCGCCGCCCATTTCAACAGCCTCAAACGCCTGCCGTCGGGCCTCCACGGCCATCAGCAGCCGCCCCTCAAATGCCGCCGCATCTTTCGGCGTGAACGTCACTGTCGGCGTGAGCTGGTTAAACCGCGTCATCCACACCGTGACGTGAAGTTGCTCGCAATCCGGGTAATTGGCGAAGATCAACCAGGCGTGCAGCCGGAATTGGAAACTGTCTTTGACGTCGGCGCTTGTGTATTCTTTGTGGCCCGTTTTCCAATCCACTTCGGTGAGTTCGCACTCGGTTGTCCCCGCCAAGAGCAAGTCGATCTCGCTTGTCGGCATGATGGCCCCGTACTCAACCGTTGCGGGCAGAAGCTCCCATGCAAGCTGGCTGCTCTTGCCCGCAATGCCGCCCTGATAGGCGATGACGTCGTTGGGGTGTCGGCTGGTCAGGAGGCGGTCGATAGACCAAATGCTTCGCCGCAGACCGTCGATGCACTCGGGTTGCACGTCCGGGCGGGTCATCAGGACCTCGTTTTCCAAGTAGTCCCGTAGCGGCTCGCCGTTCTCGGCGTAGTTGCCGACGGCATCAGCAATGACGCGATGAATCTCAGTGCCGGTGTCGGCGTCAAGTGAACTGTCCGGCGTCAGCCCGGTCTCTACCGCCCACGCCTGGAACGGGCAGACGGTGTAGCGCTGGAGCGTGGAGCGGTCCAGCAGAACCGGCGGCAGGGCGTCGGTCTGCTCGTAAAGTTGTTCAAGTTCGTCCATGGTCATTTCTTCCCCATGGCGTTGGCGATTGCGGCGCGGAGAATCGGCAGCGCTTTCTTGTGTGCACCCTTCTTGATTTGTGCCTTAGCACACTTGCACGCCGTCAGCAATTCCTGCACGGCTTCCGGGTTGATGCCCGCGCAGGCGTTGACACAAGCCCAAATATGTTCCGCTGGGGGAAACTCATCTTCGAGCAACCTAAAAATGGTCTCCATGCCGTGTTGGAACGCGCTTAGGTGGCCATCATAATGGTGGCCCCCACCGTAGGTTGACATGCAGCCTTCGCGGTAGTCGGCCCATGTGCGGACCTGCGGTATACCGAGAACTTGGCATTGGCTGCGCTTGGGGTATTTTGGTGTGCATTCTGTCTTGTTCATCGTTTCACTCCCTTTGATCTACCGGTACGGCGTTATTGTTGGCGTCCAGGTCGCGCATCACCGCCGCCAGAAGGTCATGCGTCCAGTCATTGATGCTGGCGATAGTCCTGCCGGCAATGGACTCGACATACTCGTTGAACCGCCCGGCCAACTTTTTTTCACTCGGCCACTGTTTTACTGCCAGAGGCCCCCATCGCTGATACAATGGCTTGATGTCCTTTTCGTAACTGACCGGCTCTGCCCGCTCCTGCCGCGTCGGGGCCTTGGGCGCGAATGGGTCTTTTTCGGGTTTGGCCGATTCCGGGGGCGGCTCGTCAAGGTCTTGCGTGAACAGGTCGGCACAAAGCGCGACGCTGTGAATCACCGCATCGACAAGCGCCCGCTTCTCAGCCATCTTGATAGCCGAGTTGGCGTTCATCTTCTTTTCCCCGACAGCAAACACACCACGGCCCTCACCCAGTTCTATCCCGGTTTTCGCGTCGATGATGATTGCGCGCATGACGAAGTTTCCGGCCTGCCCGCCAAGCTGCCGCCAGGCCACTTCATCAGCCTCGTAGCGTACCTGGAACTTCAGCAGATCGACCAGCAACATGGCCCCGGACTTGTAGAGTGACGGCTTCGCCTGCCATTGAAGGGGGTCAGTCTTGGCCGGTACACAACCGGGCGGAAAGCCGTAGTGTACGCCTTGGACAAGTTGGGATAGCAGCCACCGCCGAAAGAACTGACGGCGTTCCGTGTACTGAGCCAGGGCGACTTCCTGCTGCTTGATCGGCAACAGCGATATGCCATCTTTTACTGAGATCGGCCTAATATCCTCGGTAACATTCTCTCTCGCCGTCCTGATGGCCAGCGCCGTTTCTTCGGTGGTATTGTCGATGACTTCACCCTCCACCGGCTCTTGCTCATCTTGGGGCGGGGCCGATTCCGCCTTCGGCTGGTCAAGTAGCGATCCGGCCTTTTTTCGATTTATTCCCGTTGTCTTTGCCATATCGTTTCTCCCGTCAAATGGTGCTGGCGTGGCCGGATTCCCGACGGATGTTTCACCGTGCGCCCGCGACGCTCGCTAGGCACCGGCATGGGGGCAGTTTTTTTGGCAGGTAGCCTGCAAACCATTCTTCGCGCCTCACGAACGTCACCATCCTTTGCAGAGGCACGCCAGCATGTTATTCAGTTGTCAAATGCGAGAGGCAGGGATCGAACCTGCTTGTTAGCCACTTCGACGAACTCGCGGCATTACCCGTTGGCAGTGGGCTAACCCTTACGCATAGTGTGGCTACCTTGCCACCTCTCGCGGATGCTGGCGTGGCCGGTTTCGCGTCCGTCGCGGGCTTTCCTCAAACCGAGTTCCCGCATCGGCTGTCCTCGGCCTGTATCGGCAGGCTGTAACAGTTAGGGGCGCCCCTGGAGCGAACCACTGGTCCGATAATTGCCCATTCGTCTCGCCCGGAACCAGGTAGCACCCAAACACGGCTCGCGTGATCGCACGCCAGCATGTTCTATGAAGTTGTCAAAGGGCACGTGCAGGGGTAGTCCCCGCACTCATTGCACGTCATAGCTTCTTCAAACGATTCTTCCGCCCCGCACTCAGGGCAGCATGTCAGGATTTCAGCCGGTTCGCTGTCCGGGTGCGCCGGGTAGGCCTTGGCCGGGAGCGTCACCCGGAAATACTGAGCCCGGACAGTCGCGTCAGGTGCGATATGGCCGCACCGGTCGCATTGCATCGGCCGGCGGTAAGGGAAGGGGTACGGCGCGCCGTGATAGAACACGCCCAGTTCCGGTTCGTAGCCGTGCTTCCGGCAGAACTCGCGGTACTCCCACGTCGTCGGCCAGCCCTGGACCACCTTGTCAGCCAGGCGTGAGAATCGGCCCAGCTTCGCGGCTACGATGTTCAATGTCTTTTCCTGTGTACGCGTCATGTCAGTTGGCCCTCCAGTTCAATAATCTCAAACTCGCCGCCGACGCATTGCTCTGGGCGCCAGCCGTTACGTTCACAACCCGGCCATGGGTCGCGCAGCAGAGCCTCAGGTTCCCACGGCCAGCGATCAGGAGCATCCCACTTCACCAGATTGCCCGATGATCCTTCAAAATCCTTGGGATCAGGTTTATGTCTGCCCCACTTGATGCCAGCGCCGATCAGAGAGTTGTAAACCACAGTTCCTTCCGACCCATCAGGTAGCCGTATTATCGTTCCGAGTTTCATACGCGCACCTCCTTGGCGACTTCCGGCACGTAGGGCGCCAGCGGAATGCCGTCGAGCGCGTTCAGGGCCAGATATAGGCGTTCAGACTCGGCGTCCAGAAAGTCCGGCTCAGGCAGGTGGCCCCGGGAGTCAGCCAGCAGGTCACCCACCCGGGCCAGTAGTTCACGCGCCGCCGACTGCACGGCTGTTAGGTGCCGCCGGTCAGCAAGAAATGCGTCGATGTCCTTGCGCCGCAGGCTGTCGTCTATTGGGCCAGGCAAGCGACTGATAATGCCGTGCCGGAAAACGTCCTCAGCGTGCTCCATGCCCCACGTCATGTACTGCATGCGCAGGTAGGTTTCATCCGGCGTCAGCGTTGGTCGTTGGTGTGTCATTTCAATTCTCCCTGCAAACTCAGTTCCCGGGCGTACGCACGGACTGTTTCGAGGTGATACCGTTCCGCCAGCCTGCCCACGCGACCAGAGGCCTGCCCGGAGTTCACAATCTTCTGCATGGTGCGAGGGCTAAACCCGAGGAGTTCGGCCAGCTCTTTGATCCTGACCCACTCTTTTGTCGTAGTGGGAATGGTCATGCCGCACCCCCTTGGATGTAGACGTTTTGCGCCCAAAAATCGTCAAATCGGCCCGCCGGTCGGATAGGCGAAAAACGCTGCTGTAACCCCTTGTAAATACAGGGCTGGAAAATGCCATTTCGTCTACAGGGCCATCGTACCGCTTGATCTTTTTGAGCGCGCCCACTTTCGCTTGCGCTCTCGCGCTCGTTTTGCCGCGCAAGGATCGCAGAACCGCTTGCCCGCGCGCCGCTCCCTGCCGCAGTCTGCGCAGGCACGATCAGGGGGTTGCCGCTGGTTGAAGTACCCGCCCTGTCGAAGCCGCGCCAGTAGGTCAAGGCAATGCCAGCACAGGCACGCGACGCCTTGGGCACCGGGGACCTCTGCCCCGCACCGAGAACAGAACTTGCCGTCGGGATGGTCACCCATATACTCAAGGGCTGTCTTTTCTCGCCTGCGGCCTTCGGTTTTGTTGAGGTCGATTGCGTCGCCCATGGTTTTCCTTCCTTGCAAAACCAGCGTGGGTCGGTATAATTCAAGGTGAACGGAGGCCACGTTTTAGCGGTAGGGACACCCCAAGGTTTACCCATGTTATCGGACAGGAAAATATCGCCCAGCCCCAGCGTGGAGGGAGACGCCAGGGCCAGGCTGGAGGAAGCGACAGCGCTCGTGTTCAGGGAGGGGCGCTTCCTCATTTCGGAGTTCTTCAATGAGGAGTTGTTTAAGGCCGAGTTGAACACGAGCTTTTCCATTAGCTAGATTATCGACTAGCCTGACCTAGGAATCAAGAGGGAAAGTTCTGCAACAATAGTTATTCATAGGTTGCAGAGGCATAAAACTAGTGTTCTAGTATGATTAGATGGCGAAAAAAAACTTAGAAAATGCGCTTAATGTAGAGATTCCAGAGGCACTGGCCAGTGAATTGGACGAGGTTGCAGTTCGTTTGGGGCTTATCAAGAAGAGGGCCGTGGCGGCAGCCCTAGCCCACTTTCTGGCAGCTACGGTCGACGATAAAATGCAGATGTACCAAGCGGTCTATGAAGGGTATTATGCTACGGGCGATGAATTGTCAGGCGCGGCGGGATTCGAGCCACAAACCGAAGTTGGCCGTAGGGCTGCTGAGAAGTTGGCCGGACACCGCGGAAAGAAAGGTGCTGCCGGATGACCACCACGAGGTCAATAAGTTCTGGTTTTGTGAGTAGAGACGCCGAGACGATCAGCATGGCGATTAGGTCAGGTTCTTGTGTATTCCCCACGTAGCCCATAAACTTGAATTATCGGTATTATGACAAAGGCGGGATTAAGAAGAATGTGGCGGAAAATACAATGGGTGGCAATTGTAGCATTCCTTGCGCTTTTGGGAGCAGAACTCGGCCTGCGCCTAATTCTTGGTTTGGGCAATCCACCCTTACTGGTCGGCGACGACCAGATCGGTTATATGTTCGCAGCCAATCAGGATCTTCATAGATTCGGTCATCGAGTCAAGATCAATCGTTATCATCAACGGTCTGACGACATCTCAGAGCAGCCAGGTGCCGGTGTTCGGCGCATGCTCTGTGTGGGCGACTCGGTAACCTGGGGCGGCGTCCTCTGTGAGCAGAGAGAGACATATCCAGAAGTTCTCGGCAGATTGCTTTTTGATGAAGGCGTCTCATCGCCGGAGGTTCTCAACGCCTCGGCTGGTTCCTGGGGTATCGGGAATCAGCTGGCGTATCTGCGGCGATTCGGTGCCTTTGGTAGTAGCGTAGTCGTGTTGCAGATCGGCTCAGGCGATCTTTTGCAGTCGAAGTCCAATGCCGATTGCGTGGGCCAACATGCCAGTTTCCCTAAGCGCAAGCCGATGCTGGCTATTGGTGAATTGACTTGCCGGTATATTCTGCCGCAAATTGTAAGCGGCTCACCAAGTGCCGCAACAGTATCATCGCCAGAGGACAAAGAGGGACGGTTTTGCAGGAACATGGCTGATTTCCGGGCGTGCGTGCGGCTCGTTCGCCAGGCCGGAGCGGAGGTCGTTGTGTTCCACAACCGCAGCAGGGCCGAAATCCTTGGTGGCGAGGGTGAAGGCGCGCGCGAGGCGTTCCGCGTCCGGTTTCTGGCCGTCTGCCGGGAGGAACACATTGCGGTCGTCGATCTTGGCGAAGTCTGGCGCGATGACGAACGGGTCGGAAGATTCTTTCGTGACGGTGTGCACTTAACCGAAGACGGCAATGCGGCGGCGGCGGTGGCGCTTCTGCCGGTTACGATTACTGCCTTGCAGAAATGATAAGGAAATATGGCGACATAAAGCTGTGTAAACCTTAACTGATTCATTGCTGACCAATCTATCGAAAACAACGGAAAAGTTTCACACTAGGTTTCACTTTTGAGCACATTCTCCAAATCGCAGGGTTTAGTGAGGCGCTGTGAGGCGCGCTGAGGTGGTTGCTAGCTGCCGCCGGATAACGACTTGCGCTGTAAAGCCTGATTTACTAACAGGATGCGAACATTAGCCTCATGGCTCTCTGGATCAGTTAGTCAAGGTTCGAATCCTTGATCCCCAGTTACAGAAGTGGCGGCGTGACGGACAGTTATGAAAGAAACGGCACCGGACGAAACGGGCAGGTTTCACC
>DATKWR010000199.1:0-19009 GCA_035529475.1 Sedimentisphaerales bacterium
CAAGCTCTCAACGACGCCGACACCATTATCGCTGAAATCCTCGCGGGAGGGGAGACGCCTGCATGACCACCCCGCGCATCTCGCCAAAACTGACGACTCCAGTTTGGGCGGCCTTCCGCCGTCACTCGCACTACTTGTTTACGATTGGCTACCGAGAAGCTTTGCCGCGCATCCACAGCGAACCGGACGAAGAGACGGACATCACCGGCTACATTTGCGAGGCGCTCGAAGAATGGTTTCTTCGCAACCCAAGAGAGGCGGCTGGATTCTTTCTCAAAGATGACCCGCCGCTCAGAAAGAGCGGCAAGACAGGCAAGCGGCGACCAAGAACCGACATCGTCATCGGCTACGCAGCGGGTGTCCGGCCAGAGTTCTTCTTTGAATCGAAGCGCCTTCACAGGAAGAAAGCGATTGGTTCGCGTTACACTGCCGCAGAAGGCATGGGCTGCTTTATCAGTGGTCGTTACGCCAGCAGTTACGCCGAGGCCGCGATGATTGGCTATGTTCAGACGGACACACTGGAACGCTGGTGCGCCGAACTTCAGCAGCGCGTTCGAAATGAGGCTGTCGAGCTAAAACTCGAAAGCACCGATTCGTCAGTAACATTCGCGTCAGCGTTTCCCCTGGAGTGGGCTAGCACGCATCGACGTGCCGGCCTTGGTCCGATAAAGCTTTTCCACATCGTTCTCGATTGCCGATCGTCGATTGCGGCTGGCGCATAGGCCTGCGCAGATTATCAAATCGCAAATCCTCTTACTGCGGCGTCATGGCCCGGTTGTAGATTCGGACATCGTCGATCAGGCCAGACCAGAACGTTCCCGGATCGAGATTCTTGCCGGCGCCGATGTTCAGGCCGTCGTTCGAGATGGCCAGAGGGTTGTGCGCATCGGTAGCCGCGACCGCGTCGTCAACGTACAACGTCCTATTGGTACCGTCCCACACGAGGCCGACGTGGTGCCAGAGGCCGTCGGTAATGATCGTCGTGGACGCCAGCGGGCGGTCCCAGCGGCCGGTGCCTTTGAGCTCGGTCATCAAGCTGCCGTCCAGAGAGTCGGCGCGAAGCCAATTCGTCCCCCAGGGAGTGCCTGTCTGAGACAAGACCACCTGGCCGGGAGCGCCGCCTTTGACCCAGACGAAAGCACTGAAGGGCGCTTTGGCCGGATCCAGAACCGCAGGCGTGCTTACATAATCGTCTATCCCGTCCAATTCGATCGCGCCATCTACCTGACCGTCCGCAGGCTGCCAAGTTGGATTTCCCGCAACGACGCCGTCGGCGCGACTTGCGCTGGAGTCGCGAGCAACGGTGCCGCTCTTTTCGTCCAGCTTCCAGTAGGCCGCCATGCGGTAGTCTTCAAATAAATGCTCGGCAAGGAGAATCAGGTCGTTGGCATCGACGATGCCGTCGCCGTAGGGTGGCGGAGCAATGTCGCACGGAGCATAATCCTGCAGCCAGTGATTGACCATGATAACCACGTCGGCCGTATCGATGATTTCGTCGCCATTGAAATCCATGCCCGGCGCCAAAGGACGAAATTCATGGGTTATTGATGTTGGCGAATCAACGTGCCAAAGCCGCAAACCCAAAGGACTCCCGTCGAAATGCCTGCTTGTAACCTCGCCATTGACCAGTTGAATGCCCTTGTAATCATTGATGACCAACAAGTGTCTGTGGCCGCCAAGGACCGCCACAACCCCGGAGGCTTCATACAGAGCCAGCAACTCGCTTCTCTTGGCGGGAGGCAGGTTGTAGTACTCCTCCGCTTCGTCAGGCTTCGTAATATACAACGCATAGTGCCCTGCCATAAAGACGGGACTGTTCTTATCATGGGCGGCGGTCAGCGTCTGTCTGAGCCAGGCATCCTGTTTGTCCGACTCCCCCGCAAGGGGTGCTTTCCAGAGCGACGTATCGGCAATCACAAACGTGTAGCCTTTGTGCTCGAACGAGTAGTAGTCTGCGCCCATGGCTGCACGATAGCGCTCCAAAGACAACGCCGTTGGAGTGTTCCCGACATCGTGATTGCCGGGAGCGGCATAACAGGGCACGCTGAGCCCACTGGTGATTGCCTTGAAGTCCGCGATGGATTGGTCGTTGAAGCTATTGACCAAATCGCCGCAGATGACGACAAAATCGACGTTTAGGGCGTTAACAAATCTTACGGCCTGCTTGAGTGAGTTCACGTCGTTGTCATAGCCGTATCCCCAGCCAAGCTGCGGGTCAGCGACTTGCACAAATGTGAAGGGTTCCGTCGCAGAGCTCTGGCTCACCGCAGGACCGGCCAGAGCCGGCACCAAAACAATAAAGCTTAGATAGACCCATTTGCTGCACATGATGCTCCTTCTTCAAAAGGGTTAGTGTGACCATGCGTATAGAACGTAGCAGAAGGACCCTCGCCATGTCAAAAAAAAACCACAAAAAGCCCAAGGAAGCGGTCGCGCCGCATGATAATGACGTGCGATAACACCGATCCTGAGGCAAGAAGGGTACTTGGAGCCGGCACATGCGGAAATCCGCCTGGCAGGCCCGATATGGCCACAACGCGGTTCGGGTAAAAAATCTTCTTGCATAAGGTCGGCGGCTTACTATAATACTCGCTTGATCCTGCGTGGTGGGGTTCGCGCATGGGGCAAATTGCAGGCAAGAAATTCGTAGTTGGCAGTTCGTAGCGATGAACTCTGAACCACGAACTATGAACTCTGTTTTGAGTTTTTAAGGGAGAACGTTTTGATGGAACCAGTTACGGTACCGGGTATCGACTTATTCGCCGACAATCAACTGACGCTGGATGAGATTCGGAGGCTGTCGGAGCTCGTTCATTCCAGTGAAAAGAACCGGATCCATTTCGCCGGACAGGTGGAATCGAACATGTCCAGAACGGGACAGAAAGCACTGCTGGACGTCGGGATCGGGCTTTATATCCTGGGTCGCAATGCAGAAGCCGCCGAGAAGCTCGCTAAGGCAAAGGACTGCAAAGAGAAATTTGTGGTTTTGGCCTTTGCGCTTCGCAAGCTGCACAGGTTCGACGAAGCCCTCGAAAGCCTGCAAAACAGTCTCAATTTCGAGGCCGACAAGTTGAGTGTGGCGATGGAAAAGGTCGCCACGTATCGCTGCGCCAGGAATTTCGAGGCGGCCGAAAAGGAGCTCAAGGCCTTGGCGAATTTCGGGAACGTCAGCGCCGAGTACCACTACCAGCGTGGCCGGCTCCGGGAAGCCCAGGGGGCGTACAAAGAAGCTCTGGGCAATTACCAGAGCGCTGTGGATCTGTCGCCGAACCATCAGGGAGCGCTTTTCCATCTGGCCTTTCGCTGTGACCTGGCCGGCGACGAAGAGGCGGCCATCGACTACTACAAGCAGATATCCTCGGGTACGCCGGTGTACGTCAGCGCCCTGCTGAACCTGGCGGTGCTCTATGAAGACAGCGAGCAGTTAGACAAGGCGACCCAGTGTGTCGATGCCGTTTTGGAGATGCACCCCAATCACCAAAGAGCCCTCCTGTTCAAAAAGGACATCGAAAGCTCCAAGACGATGTTCTACGACGAGGAACGGGAAAAGAAGAAGACCCGCAAGAATCAAATTCTCGAAACGCCGATTTCCGATTTCGAGCTGTCGGTGCGAAGCAGAAATTGTCTGAAGAAAATGAAGATCGAGACGCTGGGCGACCTTTTGAGAATCAGCGAGGCCGAGCTGTTGTCGTATAAGAACTTCGGGGAGACCTCGTTGCGAGAGATTAAAGCGATCCTGGATCCGAAAGGGTTGCATCTGGGCATAGCGCTTGAGGAAGAGCATATCCCACAGGTGGAAACAGAAGACACAACCGTCGTCCAGGACGACGAAAAGGGGCTCAGGAGCAAATCCGTGGACGATCTTCAACTGTCCGTGCGTGCTCGCAAATGTGTTCAGAAGCTCAACGTTCACACAATCGGCGAGTTGACCTCGCGAACCGATGCGGAGCTTCTCGGCTGCAAAAACTTCGGGGTGACAAGCCTCAACGAAGTCAAAAAAGCGCTTGCCGACCTTGGCTTATCGCTGCGAAACCTGGATTAGCCAATTGTCTTTTGTCGGGTGAATTGACATTGTCCATCACAGTTCAACTGCCAGCAGAGCCCTGGAAACTTGCGTTGCGGACAATCTCAGGGGGATGCCGTCGTCGGTCGTGGCGCAGCCGGGCCGCCGTCCTTGTGTCCGGGCTGCTCATTCTCGGCGGCTGCAAGAGCCGGCAGCTCACAACGCCCACCGACCAGATGGATATGGACGGGCCGCTCTGGGTGAGAGTTCTGCTGCTCGATGATCGCACCGCCTGCACACTGAAAACAGACGCGTCCTTCAGCGTTCTCGACGGCCGGACCAGCATGCAAACCCAGATTATCAGAGCACGTTTCGAGCAACCCGGTGTCCCGGCGAACATCCGGCTGACAGACGGTGCGATCGAAATCGGGGGCCAAACCTTCACCGACGAGCAGATCGTTATCCTGCCCGACGAACCCCACATCTTCAACCTGGACGGCAACGATTACCGCGGCAAGCTCAAGCTCCTCCTCAATGCCGACCGCAGCTCGTTTGACGCGATCAACCTGGTTCCGCCCGAGCCGTATCTGGCAGGTGTGGTCGGCGCCGAAATGCCCGGCTATTGGGAACCCGAAGCGCTCAAGGCCCAGGCCATCGCCGCACGCACCTACTGCTTCTACATCAAGAAGCGCTTCGGCGTCAATCGCGACTGGGACCTGAAACAGACGGCGGCCCACCAGGTGTACCGCGGGATGAGCGCCGAGTCGGCCCAGATCTGGGAGGCGGTCAATCAGACCAAGGGCCGAGTCCTGGCCTGTAAGCAGGCCGACGGTACCGAAGAAATACTGCCCGCCTACTACAGTTCGACCTGCGGCGGCCACACGGAAAACAGCCGGAATGTGTTCGGAGACTCCTTTGAAACACTCATCGGCGTCTCGTGTCCCTACTGCCAGGACGTGGCGAAACCCAAGTTCTTCTTCTGGCCCATGGTTCAATTCGACAAAACCGACGTCAGGGACAGGCTTCTCGAGCGATACCCTTCGCTCAAGCCGCTCGGAAGCATCACCGATATTCTCGCCGCCGGACGGACGGACTACGGGGATTTTGCCAGACTGACAAACATCAAACTGGTCGGCGCGACCGGCAAGAGCGATTTTCTCAGGGCCGAGGACTTTCGTCTGGCGCTCGATCCGACGGGGCGAAAGCTCCGGAGCACCGTCTGTCAAATCGTCGAGCTGGGCGAGAAATGGGCGTTCTTCTCGGGCCGAGGCTGGGGACACGGCGTCGGAATGTGCCAGTGCGGCGCCGAGGGCATGGCAAGACAGGGCCACAACGCAGAACAGATCCTCGCGTACTATTACCCGGCTTCCAGAATCATCACCATTTATTGAGAAATGAAAAGCTTTGAAATTCTCCATCAGGATTGCGGCTCCTCCGGCCGGTGTGGCTTGCTGAAAACCGCCCACGGCGAGGTGGAAACGCCGGCCTTCATGCCGGTCGGCACGGCCGGTACGGTCAAGGGTATTACGCCGCGACAGCTCAAAGAAACCGGCGCCGGCATCATTCTGGCCAACACCTACCACCTGCTGATCAGGCCCGGCATCGAAACTATCGAGAAGCTCGGCGGGCTCCATGAATTCATGGCTTGGGATCGCCCCATTCTGACCGACAGCGGCGGATACCAGGTGTTCTCCCTCAGCCCGTTGACCAGAATCGATGACGATGGGGTTGAATTCGCCAGTCACGTGGATGGGGCAAGGATATACCTGAATGCGGAAATCGCGACCGATATCCAGAATCGCCTGGGGGTGGACATCGCCATGTGCTTCGACCAGTGCGCGCCGCACGGCATCGGCGAGGCGCAGCTTGAAGAGGCGGTCGCAAGAACCATCCTCTGGGCGGAACGAGCCAGGCGGGCGCACGCCGGAGCGAACCAGATGCTGTTCGGCATTGTCCAGGGCGGGACCAACCTCGAGCTGAGGACACGCTGCGCCTGCGAGCTTATCCGGATCGGGTTCGACGGGTACGCGCTCGGCGGCCTGAGCGTTGGAGAGGGGCACAACGAGATGATAAAAACAGTTGCTCACACGGCGCAACTTCTGCCGCAGGACAAACCCCGCTATCTGATGGGAGTCGGCACGCCCAGGGACATCATCGCCGCGGTCGCCGCGGGCATCGACATGTTCGACTGTGTGCTGCCCACCCGGAACGGACGCAACGCCTTTGCCTTCACGGAGAACGGCCCTGTACGGCTGCGAAACAACGCTCACATAAATGATACGGGGCCGATTGAGGCCGGCTGTGAATGCTACTGCTGCACGAATTTCAGCCGGGGCGCCTTGAGGCATTTCTTCAATTCCGGGGAAATGCTGGGTCCGATATTAGTTTCCCTGCACAATCTGACGTTCTACCAGAGGCTCATGGCCGAAATCAGGCGGGCTTTGAGGAGAAATGAGCTTGCGGAATTGGCAAAAAGAATTGACTATTGATTAAAAATGGAAAACCGTTAGTATCATGGGTTTGGCCGGCGGCCGGCCGCCGGTTATTCCGATACGAAGAGTAATCCTTGAATTGATGAAGGGAAGGCAGAAATGGATAGTCTATGGATATTGGCTCAAGCAGAGAGCACCCAAGCGCCGTCGGGCATTTCTTCGACGCCGGTCACTTCGGAGGGCGAAACTACAACGACCACGTCTTCTGAAACCGGCCCCCCCTCCACACAGCAGCAGCGCTCGCTCTTCCAGCCGAGCCAGTTGATTCTTCTGGGGCTGATGTTTGTCCTGATGTACGTGGTTCTTTTCAGGGGTCCGCGAAAGAAGCAACAGCAGCACAAACAAATGATGCAGGATCTGGCCAAGAATGACAGGGTCCAGACCATCGGCGGGATCATCGGGACCGTCGTCGATACTAAGGATGATGAGATCACGCTGAAAATTGACGAGTCGAACAACACGAAAATAAAGCTTGTCCGGTCAGCAATCAGCAGGAATCTGTCGAAAGACTAATTATGGAGAAGTGAATGTGCAGGTGAGCCGGCCGCAGAACAACCAGGCCCATCAGCGCACAGATGCATGAATATGGCACGAGGAAAGTTATGAGCAAAAATCTGACGCCGAAAACCGTTCTCATCGTTGTTCTGGTGGCTGTTGCGGCCTGGGTCCTGTACCCGCCGAGCCAGACCTTGAAGCCCGGGATAGACCTGGCGGGCGGCACAAGCCTTATCTACGAAATTGACACCCACGGCCTCGAGAGTGCGGCCGAAAGAAAAGACCTCGCACAGCGCATGATCACCGTGCTGCGAAAGCGAATCGACCCGGCCAATATCCAGAACCTCCTGTGGCGGCCTCAGGGCAACAACCGATTCGAGATACAGATGCCCCTGGCCAGTGCTGAAGCGCGTCAGAAACGGCAGGATTACGAAAAGACCGAGAGCGCGCTGCTCGAAAAGAACGTCTCGCCCGCCAAGATTCTGCGTTCCCTCGATAAACCGGCCCAGGAACGGGCCGAACTCTTCGAGACGCTGGCCCTGGGAGATCCCAACAGGCAGCAGATTCTCGATACTCTGGCCAAGGCTTACGATGAACGCAAAGATATCAGAAACCAAAGAGAGGAACTCTATAGCCGGCTCGAAAGCATGGAAGCCGGGCTCTCATCGGCCGGGTTGAACCTCGACCGGATCAATCAGAGCAGAAACGACTGGGCCAAGCTCAGCAGTGATGAGCTCCAGGAAGCATTGAAAGAGTTCACCGACGCCAACGACGCGCGCGAGCCGCTCAGCGAATATGTGAAAACCTACACCGGTTGGTCCAAGGCGGCCGATCAGTATCTCGAAAAGGATGAGCAATATAAACAGATCCGAGCCTCCATCGACCGGCTCAACCTGACTCAAGACCAGTTGAATTTCTGCCTTGAGCTGCCCGAGAAGTCACCGAAACGCCCGGAGCAGATCCGCAAACTCAAGACCGATTTTCCGGACCGGGCCGAACAGATTGACCGCTTGGTGGCCGCATTCGACGAGTACCGCCCCTTCCGAGGCAGGCTGGACGACCCCAAGGACCTGCAGCGCATGCTCAAAGGCGCCGGAATCCTCGAGTTCAGGATACTCCCGACCCTGGGTCATCCCGAGGTGGACGCGGACCTGATGAACACCTACATCGAGCGGCTCAAGGAAAAAGGGCCGCAGTACGCCTCCGACACGCGATACGTATGGTGCGAAATAGAGAACCTCGATGATTGGCGGGCCGTGGACGGCGAACAACGGCCCGCGATTGTCGCGCAGTTTGGCGAAAAGTCTTACGTGCTGGCCAGCAACCAGACAAACGAAACCATGCTGCACGGCTCCGAGCGGACCGATTGGAAGCTGGAAAAGTCTTACCCGACAACGGACGATGTGGGCCGAAGGGCCATCGGCTTTCTGCTGAATGACAGGGGCGGCATGCTCTTTTCAAATGTGACCGGCAAGAACATCGACCGGCCTTTGTGCATCCTGCTCGATGGAATCGCCATATCGGCGCCAAACATCCAAACGCGGATTTCCAGACAAGGGCAAATCACGGGCAGCTACAGCCAGACCCAGGCCGAAGACATGGTCAACAAGCTGAACGCCGGGTCTCTGCCTGCCAGATTGATCGAGCAGCCCATTTCCGTCAACACGATCGGGCCCTCCATCGGCGCCGACAACCGCGACCAGGGAATCACGGCCGGCTTCATCGGTCTGCTCGCGGTGATAGCCACGATGCTGGGTTACTATATCCTGGCCGGCTCCATTGCCGACGCGGCCCTGTTGCTGAACATTTTGTTCGTCCTGGCCATCATGGCGGGCCTTCGCGCGACGTTCACACTGCCCGGCATCGCCGGTATCATCCTGACGATCGGCATGAGCGTGGACGCCAACGTCCTGGTTTTTGAAAGAATCCGCGAGGAGCAGTTGCGAGGCTCATCGCTGCGCATCGCTATTGCAAACGGCTACCAGAGAGCGTTCAGAACCATTCTGGATGCGAACCTGACGACGTTCATCACCGCCGCGATCCTTTACTGGCGCGCCTCGGAGGAAGTCAAAGGCTTTGCGATTGTGCTGATGCTCGGCATCGCATCCAGTATGTTTACCGCGTTGTTTGTCACTCGTGTGATCTTCGATCTTCTCCTGTCAAAGCGGGTCATCAAAGACCACTTGCTGATGCTGCGCCTGATACACAATCCGAATGTCAACTGGATGCGTGCCAGGCCCATCTTCCTGGCCATATCCGGGGTCCTCATTGCAGTGGGTCTGTTCGTCTTCTTCACACGAGACAACACGGTGAATAACAAGTACGACATTGAATTTACCGGCGGAACCAATGTCCAAATCGACCTGAAAGAGCCGATGGATCGCCAGCAAGTCGAGGACAAAATCCGCAAAATCGGGACGGATTTGAACAACGCCGCTCTTGCGGCAGCGAGCGTTTACCGCGTCGGAGAGTCAGGCAAACAATATGAAATCGGCACCACGGAGACAAACAAAATAACCGTCACGGCGACTCTTGCACAGGCGGGTGCGCAATCGATCCAGGAACGAACCGCCGCGATAAAGCGTGCCCAGGAGCGGTTCACCGGAGAACTGGGCAGTCTGCGGGTAACCCAGGACTCGAATAACGCTGCGAGAATCATCATATCGACCAGCCAGATGAACCAGTCTCTGGTCAAAGACGTGCTGGCGGCGGCCTTTCCGCAGGCCGATATTTCGGAACCCCAGGTGGATGAAGTCGTCAATGATGCAATCCTGACTGCTTTTGCAGGTCAACTGCAAATCCAGGAAAACCTTCAGCCCAGAATCGTGTCCGGGGAGAAGATATCCGAAGAGATGATCAACGCCTATCCGGAGCTGATCGATTTTATGGGCGGCGTGAAGATCGTGTGCGAGATCGAGCGCCCCGTTCCGGTCAGAGAAATCGTGCAGCGGTTTCATGATTTGCCGTTCAAGCCGGACATGCGAAACGTCCGACGGTATCCCTATGATATCCTGGATACCAGCCTGGATGAGTTGACCGACCCAAACCAGCCGGTGAAATCCTTCGTCTATGTCAGCGCCGAGCCCGAAGCGGGATACCGGGAGCTTTCGGAGGACGAGTGGACGCGCTTCGTCGAAACCGAGACGTCCAAAGTCCTGGCCGCAACCCGGCTGGAGACCTCGCTGCCCCGCGTCAGGCAGTTCGATCCTTCTGTCGGCTCCGAACAGAAAACAAGGGCGTTAATCGCCATCGTGCTGTCGCTCTTTGCCATCGTCACCTACATCTGGATTCGATTCGGAGACGTCCGCTACGGCATCGCCGCCATTGTGGCCCTGGTCCACGATGTATGCATCACACTCGGCGCGGTCACCGCCTGTACCTATATCGCGGGGACGCTGATTGGCAACGCCCTTTTGATCGAAGACTTCAAAATCAACCTCGCTATGATAGCGGCTTTTCTGACGCTCATCGGATATTCTCTGAATGACACCATTGTCGTCTTCGACCGGATTCGTGAAAACCGCGGCAAGGCCTCCGCGCTTAGTTCGAAGATGATCACGGACAGCATCAACCAGACCATTTCCAGGACGATTCTAACGTCTTTCACAACATTCGTTGTCGTGCTGATTATGTACGTCTTCGGCGGTTCCGGATTGAGAGGCTTCAACTTTGCCATCGGCTTGGGCATCGTCGTAGGGACGTATTCCTCGATTGCCATAGCCGCACCGATTCTGCTGATCGGCGCAGGCAAGAAGAAGGAAAAAGGCCGATAGCAGCGGCGCAACCGGCTCGTTGCCTTTGTGCCTTTAATAACTGAACTTTTGCAAAATCGAAGTTAATAACCGTCAAAGCAGGGATAAGGAATTTTCTGCGGTTGTTTTTTGTCAGATGCAAAAGGATTTAAAAATAGGATTGGCTGTAGGTTTGGGTCTGGTCGCCGGCGCGGTGGTGTGGGTGGCCACTCGCCCGAGCATGAGTCCGGAGGCGAGAATGCGCCAGCTTCATGAAATCGCCCCCGTTGAGCAGACCGGCCCGGCCGAAGAACCGAACGAGCAGCCCGTAGTCAGCGTCATTGCCAGAAGTCCCGAACCGAATTTGCCGCCGCCGGAGCCGGCCCTTCCGGAGACTCCGCCTCTTGAGACCCCAACGCAAGAGGCTGTGGTCGCCGTCGAGAAGCCGGACGAAGGCGTGTTTGACTCGACCGTACATGAGCAAACCGAGAAGATTGAGACCCAGAGGTTCCATATTGTACGCCGGGGTGACACGCTGTCGAGGGTTTCGGTGACATACTACGGTTCGGCTGGGCAGTGGCAGAAGATTTTCGAGGCCAACAGGGAAACCATCGCAAACCCGGACAAGCTCACCCCCGGACAGAAACTGATTATTCCCGAATGAGCAACCGGGTCACGGCAACGACAAGCCCTGTGCCGCCGCCCTGTCCACCAGCCAGGCAACTTTGTCGAGGACGGGCCAGAGCGAGTGAATGGGATACCGCACTTCGTCCGGCTCGCTCGTCAGAACCTCTTTGAGTATCTGGGCTTTCTCCGGGCCGCACACCTGCACCACAATATTCGATGCCGCGCACAAGACCGGATGCGTCAGCGTAATCCGGGTGAGCTTTTCATCGAGGACATAGACAACGCACGCCAGGTCCTCCGTGTCAAAACAGGCATAGGAATTCGGAAACAGCGAGCCGGTATGGCCGTCCGCACCCATCCCGAGCACGATCAGATCGAACTGGGGTATCTTCCCCGGTTCCAGGGCGAACACCTCGCGAATGGTTTCCTCGTACCGGCACGCGGCTTGCCTGACGTCACAGTGCTCGGTCGGAATCCGATGAACGTTCCCTTCAGGGATGGGCACCTCGCGAAGGAACGTGTCGGCCGCCAGCTTGTAGTTGCTCAAGTGCGAATTGACGGGCACAATCCGCTCATCCACCCAGAATAACTGGATCCTATCCCAAGGCAGAGAGCGCGCCTGTGGCTGCTTGCCGAGCAGCTCGAAAAAACGTTTTGGCGTGTGCCCCCCGGATACGGCTACGCGGAAAGCATTTCTTGCCTCGACGGCCCTTTTTGCCCCGCCGACGAAAATCGCGACGCTTCGTTGAGCAAGACTCTCAGGGTCGGAGACAACTTCGACATTCGGTTCGTATTTTATCGTCGTTTTCATAGTTCCCCCGACTTTGCCCCTGGACGAGAAAGTATGCTCTCACATAAAACCATACTCCCACCTCGTGTTCATCGCTCACATGCGGACAACCTCTATTATCCACTGCCGCCGACGGTTTGGCCAGAGAATATTCCCAAAAAAACCCGGCTACTCTCTAACCCATTGCCTGTGCGCAACTTATTGCTTCTGCGAGGCGGATTCGGCCGGAAAAAATCGGGCCTTGACGTCTTCAAGAATCATGTACAGCGAAGGCACCAGCACCAGCGTAATGCAGGTCGCGAACATGACGCCGAAGGCCAGACTAATCGCCATCGGTATGAGGAACCGGGCCTGCAGGCTCTTCTCGGCAATCATCGGCAGCAGGCCGCAGAACGTGGTCAGGGTCGTCAGCATGATCGGGCGGAACCGGCGCGTCGCGCAGTCGCGTAGTATCTGCTTGAGCTCGATGCCGCTCTCACGCTCGCGATTGATCAGGTCGATCATGATCAGCGAGTCATTGACGACCACGCCGGAAAGGGCGACGATTCCAAAGAGCGAAAGGATGCTGAGATTGAAACCCATCAACAAGTGCCCTATCGTCGCGCCGACGATGCCGAATGGAATCGCGGACATGACGATGGCCGGCTGCGCATAACTCCTGAACTGAACGGCCAGCAGGGCATAGATGGCCATCATGGCAATTCCGAAATTTGGAATCAGGCTGCCGAGGGATTCGTTTCGTTCTCGCTGTTCTCCGGCAAAGCGATATTGCAGGCCCTGGAACTCGTTCATCAAACGCGGCAGTACGACGCTGTTCAGTTCCGCGTTGATCTTCCCGGCGGTGGTCACCGCCTCATCAACGTCGGCCGAGACACTCACGACGCGCTGGCGGTCCACCCGTTTGATGGCCGAATAGCCCCTGCCGTACCGGACCTCGGCGACTGTCTTGAACGGAATTTCCGTGCCGTCGGGCAATCGGACTCTCATATTATCCACATCGGCCAAGCTCTTCCGCTCGGATTCGGGGTAGCGCACCATCACGCGTATGTCGTCCCGGCCCCGCTGGATCCGCTGGGCCTCGTCCCCGTAGAAGCCCTGCCTGACCTGCCTGGCCAGGTCCGAAAGGGTCAGTCCCAACGTGCGCCCCGTTTCCTTCAACGTCAGCTTCAACTCGGCTTTGCCCGGCTCAAAATCGTCGGCAATGTCACTGACGCCCGCGTAGTCATGCAGGATGCTTTTGAGCCTTTCCGAGGCCGCCAGAAGGACATCGTAATTCTGGTGAGACAACTCAACTTCAATGGGGTTGCCCGCATCGACCCACTCGGCGATAAACGTCAGAGAGGAGACACCCGGGATCTCGCCGACCAATTCGCGCCAGCGGTTCCGGACGGCCACGCTGGATATGTCACGATCTTCCGAGCCCAACAGCTCCACGTTGACTTCCGCCAGATGGGATTGCCCCCCCGCCCCGATGGCGATACTGACCGGTCCGCCGCGCGCCAGTGTCGGGTGGGCGCCGACCGTGGTGGAGATGTGCTTCAGGAGCGAGGGTTCGCCGGGCCGCCTGGCGTCAAACTCATCGATGGCTTCAAAAGCGGCCCGCTCGACGCCTTCGATAATCTCGCGCGTCTGCTCCACGGGCGTGCCCAGCGGCATCGTCAACATCGCGATCATATTGTCCGCTTCGACCGTATCGAAGAACACGAACTTGATGGAACCGCCGGCGATAAAACCGACGACTATCAGGAAGATGGCCACCCCGACGGCCAGCGTGACATAGCGCCACCGGACCGCCCGACCGACAAACCGCGCGAAAGGCCCCTCAATGAACCAATAGAGCACCTTGTGCGTTCCCTGGTTGATTTTGTCGGTCAGACGGACCAGGATGAACTTGTTCCAGGACCTCTTGCCTGACAGGTGGGCGGGCAGAATGAGCAGGGCCTCGATCAGCGAGACACCCAAAACGCTGACCACGACGATGGGCAGCACGCGGAGAATCTTGCCCATGATGCCGAGCGTATAGGCCAGCGGGATAAAGGCAAACATCGTGGTCAGGACTGCCAGCGTCACGGGCATGGCCATCTCCCTGACGCCTCGAATGGCCGCAGCGGTTCTGTCCAGTCCCTGCTGACGATACGCGAAGATATTTTCACCCACGACAATGGCGTCATCCACGACAAGGCCCAGTGACATGATGAACGCAAAGAGACTGATCATGTTGATGGAGACGTCGAAGTGAGGAATCAGCCAAAACGCACCCAGAAAGGAAATGGGGATGCCCATCGTCGTCCAGAAGGCCAGCCGCATATTCAGGAACAACGTCAAACACAAGAACACGAGAATCAGGCCGATACAGGCGTTCCTTGTCAGAAGGTCCATCCTCGCCCGGAGAAATTCGGTGTCATCTTCCCACAGGGCCAGGGAAATGCCGTCCGGCAGGTACGGCTGTTTCTCGCGGACATAGCCCTTGACGCTGTTGGCGATGCTCACGGCGTCCTGGGCGCCGATACGAGAGACCTGAATGAGTGCGGCGCTCTTGCCGTCGAATCTCGCGTGCAGGTCCACGTCCTCGAAGTCATCGCGGACGGTCGCGATGTCACTCAACCGGACTTCCGTCCCGTCGTTTCGCGTCACCACGATAATGTTCTCGAATTCCGGACCGTAGTATTTCTGTCCCTTGGTCCGGAGGAGGATCTCTCCGCCGGAGGTCTTGACCGAGCCGGCGGGTGTATCGAGCGAAGAATTGCGAACCGCTCGCGTGACCTGGTCAAAGCTGAGACTGTAACGGCGCAGACTCTCTTCGGAGACTTCGATGGATATCTCGTAGGGTCGAACGCCTGCGATGGCCACCTGGCTGATATTGGGCTTGGACGTCAAATCGTCACGGATCTGTTCGGCCAGTTTTTTCAAGGTCTTTTCCGAAGCGTCGCCGAAGACGACCACCGTGATGACCTTGTGCCGCGTCTTCAGCTCGGAAATAATCGGCTTTTCGGTTTCCTCAGGGAAGGTAATGATCGTGTCAATCTCTGCCTTGACATCATCGAGCACCTCTGTCGCGTCAGCGTATTCGTCAACCTCCACGACGGTCAATCCGGCCCCTTCGCCGGCGGTGGAGGTGATTCGTTTCACGCCGTCCACCGCGGCGATCGCTTCCTCCACACGAAGACAAACGCCTTCTTCGACGTCCTCCGGAGAGGCCCCGAGATACGGCACGGTAATGGTGATCATGTCGAGGCTTAACTCGGGGAAGACTTCGAGCTTCGAGGAGAAAAGAGAGAGCACCCCTGCAACGATGATCAGGAGCATCAGTAGATTTGCGGCCACGTGGTTCGAGGCAAACCACCCAAGAACGCCCCTTCTTTCTTCCGGGTCTTTCACTTATTTTTCCTCCTGCTTCTCCACCTGACGGCTATCCTGGTTTGGCTGTTCCGGCTGCGCGGCACCATCCGCTTCGGTCCTGACCTGCATCCCGTCGACAACAGCATCCAAAGAGCTCGTGACAACGTACGCCCGATTTGTCAGGCCGGAGACGGCGTAGGCGAAATCCTTATCCGCCCTGACAATATCCAGAGCCCGGATGTGCAGGCGATTGTCATTGACCAGCCAGACACTGTTGCCCTCGCGGAGCGCATCCCGCGGCACGGCGACGGCGTTGCGAAGCGTCTTGCCCTGAATGAGAACCTCGGCAAACACTCCGGACAGCAGCGGCGGCCGGCCGCCGGACGCTCGGAACGGGTCCGACACCTCAACGACGACAAAGACCATTCGGGACGTTCTGTCCACCTGCCCCGTCGTGCGGACCACGCGCCCCTGCCAGGTATGTTCGGCTCCGGCAAAGTCCGCCCTGACCTCGGCCGCGGTCGTTTTGGCGGAGCCCCGCGGCCCGTCTGCGAATATCGAATTCTCGAAGACGTCGAACCAGGCCAGCTCACCATCCTCCAGCGGCACTTCGATTTCCACCGCCTCCGTTCCATACGCCTTCGCCAACGACTGCCCGGTGACGACATACTGGGCCAGGTCAACCTTCTCGCTGACGATCAGCACATCGAACGGCAGTGATAAGCTGGTTCGCTCCAATCTCAATTTCGCCGTATCCAGTTGGGCTTCGGCGGATTCCAGCGCCGCCCTGGCTTTGCGAATCTGCGGCTCGCGCAGAACAAGCGGTGAGGTTGGCTCGACACCGGGGTGCAGATCGTCCCACTCCTTTCGCGCCACGTCAGCTTCAGCCTGTTCCGTGTCCAGTTTCACTTTCGCATCTTCGACAGCGGCGGTCGCCTGCCGGACGGCCGACTCATAATCCCGCGGGTCGATCTGCAATATCTGTTCGTCGGCGCGAATGAGCCCGCCGACCTTGAGCTCCGGATGGACGGAGACAACCTTGCCCGCCACTTCCGGGACGATATCGACCTCAACCCTGGGGTTGACCACTCCGTAGCCGCGGACAATCATCGGGATATCCTTCATGTGGAGTTGCTCGACCTTGACCAGCGGCGCCTGGACATCCTGTTCGGCCCGCTGCGGGGGCTTCTTTAACTTGATCAGGACTATTGTACCGGCAACGCCCAGAGCAACAATGAGGATTGCCAAGAGCGCCTGCAAGAAGCCGCTCCGCCCCAAGGTCCCTCGCTGTCGCTCGGGACGCCTGCGCGCGCTCGACGCTTTTCGTCTATCATCGTTCATCTTTTCTTACCGCCACTATCTTTTCTTCTTGTTCGTTCCAATCGCCGCCCAGCGCCAGGTAGAGATTTACGCGTGTGGTCCAGATCTGGCCCTTGAGCACGGTCAGTTCTTGTTCAGCTACCCTTCGGAGCTGCTCGGATGCCAGGACCGTCAGGATCCCTGTGATGCCCTGCTGATATCTCTGTACGGAAAGTTCTTCGGCGGCTCTGGCCTCCTCAAGACGATGCTGGGCGTGCTCTAATTGCCTCTGAAGCATCTGCTCGCCGGCAAGCGCATCTTCGACCTCCCTCATGGCGGTCAGGACCGTGCCGGCGTAGTTGGCCGACAACTCTTCATAGCGCGCCTTGGCCGCGTCGATTTGCGCGCGAATCCGGCCTCCTCTAAAAATAGGCTGCGCCAAGCCCGTGATCAGCCCATACGTCTCCGAGTAGCGCTTCCAAATATCTTCCCATGTGTCGGCGCTTGCGCCGTAACTGCCCGTGAGCGTCAAGTCCGGATACATTTGCGCGATACTGACGCCGATCATCTCGTTGGCCGAGCGCAGGGCCAGCTCCGCCGCTCTCACGTCCGGCCGCCGGTCCAGAAGAAACGCGGGCACACCAATCGGCACCGGCCCCAATTCCGGTAGTTCGTCCAAGGTCTCGGGCAGGTCTTCGCCGGAGCCGGGTGGACGAGCCAGAAGCACATCCATGGCATGACGGGCCTTGATCAGAGACAGCTCAACCACCGGCTCGACAGCCTGCGACGCAGCCAGATTCTCGCGCGCCAGCCGCAGATCCACCGGCCCGACCAGACCCTGCTGATATCGCCGCTCCACAATCTCCAGGGTCCTGCGCTGGTTTTCCGTGTTTTCTTTTGCGATCGCCAACTGCCTTTGAATCGTCGCAATATTGATCCTGGCGCCGACAACGCCGGCAATCAATGAATTGGTCAAAGCCTGTTCGCTCGCTCCGGCAGCCAGTAACTGGGCCCACGCCGCTCGCTCGGCGTGCTTGAGCTTTCCGAACAAATCGAGCATATAGGCGACGGAAATATCCTGCGACCACGTCGTGTTTAACACGGTGAATCTGCCGCCGCCGAACGGCCCGCCTCCGAGGTTGAACGACATCTTGTTCCTGGCACGACTTATATCGTAAGAGACATCCGGCAATTGCCGTCCGTGCGCTTCGGCCAGCGCTGCATGGGCCTGCAATACCCTGGCCGCCGCAGCCTTGAGGTCGTAGTTGTTCGCAAGGGCCTCACGTACTAACAACACGGTGGGCGGGTCTCCGAAGCGCTCCCACCATCTGTCACTATCATTGAAATCACTTACATCCTGCTTGTGCGTTCCGGCGCGTTGATAACTGCCGGTGGTCTGCGCTGCGGTCTCGGGTCGAGAATACTTTGGCCCAACCGTGCACCCCGCACCGATGACACAAACCAGAACAAGAAACAGCCAACGAATAGAACATAATCGTCTTTTCATTCGGTCTTCCTCTCAGCATAAGCGCGAATTCCGGCGGCAGAAAACGCTACGATGTGGTCGATGAGCCCGGCCGGATCGAACACGGCCAGTGCTTCGTCATCCGTCCAGCGCAGTATTGGCTTGATCCGGATTGTATGTATGAGTTGTCCAACGAGAGAAAACACAACCAGCGGAACCTTCGACCCATCCAGGCCGGGGCAGGCTTTTGCAAGGGCCTGCTGCATCTTGATCAAGGTCGGCCTGATCACATCTTCGCCGAACAGGTCCGAAGGCAAATGCGGATCGATCAGTTCGCGGGCCATAAGCCTGATTAGGCGGCGGCTGCCGTTTTGATCCACGAGCGGGCCGATGAACGCGTATGCAAACGAGCGCAAAAGCTCCTCCAGAGATGGATTACCGCCGCTGTCGGCGAGACACTTGTCAATGCTGGCCATCCGGGTGTCTCGAAGCAATGCCAAATGGCGACGCCAGACCTCCTCATAGAGCTTCTCTTTGCCCCCATAGTAATAGTTGACTGACGCGATGTTGCAGCCGGCGGCGCCGGCGAGGTCGCGAACGCTGGTACCATCGAAACCCCGCTCCGAAAAAAGCTCTTCCGCCACGTCGAGCAACCGCTCTCGCACCCCTTTGGCAGGGTTGCCGACAGGGATATTCTCCTGCGAAATCGCCATATTAAGACTCCCAAACAATTGTTTTATACAATAGTTTAAAACATATGTTTGGGTA
>DATKWR010000200.1:0-3695 GCA_035529475.1 Sedimentisphaerales bacterium
GTGGATTTCGTTCCGTTTTACCGTCTTCATAGGCGCACCTACGCGGTGTACTGGGACCTCTTTACCGAGCCCGAATGGAAGGAGAAAGAAGCAGAGTACGCCGCCGAGGAGGAGCGTCTGCGAAAGCTCGAATCGGCAACAGTGGCCTACGCCCAGCCGGGCGAGATGCAGCCGGAACGGGATTTCAACTATCAAAGCCCGGGCGATGCATGGGTTGTGCGGATGATGGGACGACCCGGCAGATGGGGAAGAAGCTGGTTCTCGTTCGACCTGCCCGTCGAATCCGACCACCCGATGGCGCTGGTGGTGACGTATTGCAGCGACCATCACAGCAGGGGAAGGGCGATATTCGACATTCTGGTGGACGGCCGGCGCGCAGCTCATCAGGAGGTAACAAGGAGCAGTCCGGCACGTTTTTACGACGTCGAGTACGCCGTCGGCGCCAATCTGGTCGAGGGCAAGGAGAAAGTCACCGTGCGCTTCCAGGCTACCGAGGGAAACGTCGTCGCGGCGATATTCGGTATTCGCATGATCCGCGCCGATGCGGAACGTTAGCGAAAAAAACAAACTATATTTTGTCTATAGCATAATAAGGAGATTTATAATGAAAACGACGCCCTTAATTCGTTTGATGCCGGCACTCCTGGTCGTCGCGGCCGTCGTATTTAGCTGCAACGCTCTGGCACAAGACAGGACTGATTCGGGAGTTAACCTTGCCGTTGTCGCCGAACCATCCAGTTCTTATGTCTCCGGTGATACCGCGCTGGCGGCACTCAACGATGAGTACGACCCGCCAAACTCGCGTGACAGTCGCCGCGGATCTTACGGCAACTGGCCCAGAAGGGCCACTCAATGGGTGCAGTACGAATGGAGCCGGCCCATAAGCACTAAGAAGATCGATGTTTACTGGTGGGACGACCGCCGCGGTGTTCGCCTGCCCGAGGCCTGCCGGCTGCTTTATTGGAACGGTGAGGATTTCGTGCCGGTCAGCAATCCGTCAGGTCTGGGCATAGCGGAAAATCAATACAACACCACGACCTTTGACGAAGTTCGCACATCCAGGCTCAGGCTCGAAATCGATTCGAATGACACCTATTCGACCGGCATTCTGGAATGGAAAGTATATGACTCCGGCAAGTCGCCCGACTTTCCGCCGGGAGTGGATGCAGGCGTGGATCGCGTTGTCATATTGGGGGGCAAGACCTCTCTGAATGGAGCTATTAAGACGTTAGGCGGCAAAGGCGCCTCGACAATTGCCTGGAGCAAAATATCCGGTCCCGGCGAGGTCGCTTTTGAGAATGCCGTCGAGCCGGTCACTACGGCGACATTTTCCATGGCGGGCGATTATGTCCTCAAGCTGACGGCCGGCAAAGGGCAATTGAGTGCTTCGTCCACACTCTCCGTCAAGGCCGCAGCGCCGCCGCCAGCAACTCACCTCGACCTAATCGATACAAAGCACTATAAGATCGACAATCCTCTCTGGAACAGCAGGGCCAAAGCCTTGATCATAAACTGGATCCCTCATTGCATTGACAAGATTTCCGATCCGAACCTGAAGGAAGGCGGCATAAACAATTTTATCGACGCCGCCAACAAACTGGCCGGCAAGCCTCACGGACCTCACAGAGGCTACGTATTTTCCAACGCCTGGATTTATAATACGATTGAATCGATCTGCGTTGCACTGATGGTCGATCCACAGGGCGATCAGGAGATTATCAAGGCTCAGGAAACTATGAAAGCGACACTGGCCGATTGGATCCCGAAGATTCTGGCCGCCCAGGAACCGGATGGATACCTGCAGACCGCATTTACGCTGAGCGACCGTCAGCGCTGGTCGCCCAGGTACAGGGCGGATCATGAAGGTTATGTCGCCGGTTATTTACTGGAGGCTGCTATTGGACATTACCTTTTGACGAACAAGACCGACGCCAGGTTGTATAATGCAGCTAAGAAGCTTGCCGATTGCTGGTACGACAATATCGGCCCGCCTCCGAAAAAGCAGTGGTACGACGGCCACCAGGCCATGGAAATCGCGCTGGTACGTTTCGGCCGATTTGTGAACGAGACCGAAGGCAAAGGTAAGGGCGATAAGTATATCGAATTGTCGAAGTTCCTGCTGGACTGCCGGAAGGATGGCGGCGAATACGACCAGAGTCACGTCCCGGTCGTCCGGCAGTACGAGGCAGTCGGGCACGCCGTGCGCGCCGTATATTCCTATGCGGGCATGGCCGACGTCGCTATGGAAACCGGTGACATCGACTACCAGAGCGCCGTTATGTCACTATGGGACAATATTGTCAACAGGAAGTACTACGTCACCGGCGGCGTGGGAAGCGGCGAGACATCGGAAGGCTTCGGCCCGGACTATTCGCTGCGTCACAATGCCTACTGCGAATCCTGCTCCAGTTGCGGCGAAATTTTCTTCCAGCACAAACTGAACCTGACGTACCACGATGCCAGGTTCGCGGACCTGTACGAAGAGACGCTCTACAATGCCCTCTTAGGCTCCATTGATTTGGAGGGCAGGAATTTCTACTATCAGAATCCCCTGGATTCACGCGGGCCCCGCTACGACTGGCACGTCTGCCCGTGCTGCGTGGGAAACATCCCGAGGACCCTGCTGATGCTGCCCACCTGGACTTATGCCGCCAGCGCCGACGGCATTTACATCAACCTTTTCATCGGGAGCACGGTTACGATCGAAGATGTCGCCGGCACATACGTCCAGATGGTTCAGAAGACCGATTATCCCTGGAGCGGCGACGTTTCGCTCACTGTCAATCCCGAGGAGACAAAGAGATTCAGCGTCAGGATCCGCGTGCCTAACCGCAGCGTCAGCGAACTTTATACCGGGACGCCTCAATCTGACGGTATCACGTCGATTTCCGTCAACGGTTCCGCGATCACTCCATCCATTGATAAAGGATACGCCGTGATTACCCGGCGGTGGAGGGCCGGTGACAAAATCGATCTGAAGCTCCCGATGAAGATTCAGAGAGTCAAGGCCGGCGATAAAATCGAAGCTACGAAGGGCCGGGTGGCACTTCGGTATGGCCCGTTGATTTACAGCGCAGAGAGAGTCGACCAGGACATTGACAATGTACTCAGTCCCGAATCGGCCCTGACCGCCGAGTGGAAGGGCGATCTTCTGGGCGGGATTATGGTCATTAAAGGCACCTGGGCCGACGGTTCGGTGTTAACGGCAATCCCCAACTTTGCCCGGGGCAATCGTGATGCTTCAGATGAAAACGGCCGCCGAGGCCGCGGCACTATCAGCTCATCTGTCTGGCTAAAGGATCGCTGAGTAACATATAAGGTCCAAAGAGAAGATTTATGAAAAAGTCACTTGTCTTAGTTGTGATTGGAATGCTCCTGATCTGTCCCGCAGTTTTAATAGCAGCCAGGTCCGGCCAAAACATAATTGTCAATTCCTCTTTTGAACAGGCCGAAGCCAGAAATCCCACCGGCTGGAAGATCCAAAGCTGGGGCATGGCGACCGGCATAGCCCGGTTCGGTGATGTAAATCTGCAATTGCTCTCCACTGACGTCCCATCCCCGCGCAGGCCAGAAATGTATTATACCGATGACTCCCACGGCAGGGCTTTTGCCAAGGATCCTGATGTCGCTCATTTTGGCGGCCGTTATCTCATGTACTATACGATCAGCCGACCGGGCAAGGGAATTGCGATTGG
>DATKWR010000201.1:0-6024 GCA_035529475.1 Sedimentisphaerales bacterium
GCCAGATAAACGACCTCGAAGGTGCTATCGGTCTTCAGCATGTTGCTGTCTCCTGTCGAATACAGCCGTTTGAATCTGTTGCACCCAATTTTGCTCAGCCAAAGAACACAGCCAACAAAGCACCTGCGACGGCAACGCCGGCGGTCGGCACTACCAGTTTCCAGATGATCTTGAGCAGAGATGTCTGAAAATAGCTCGCCGACAGGGCCAGGCACAGGTGGACCGGCGTCAGCCAAAGCCCGACGAGCAGACCGGAGAAGGCCAGTGCTTCGAGCCCCATCTTAAGGTCGCGGCCGGTCCCCATGAACGCCAGAAGAAATGGGTACGTAATCGCGACCGTCGGCATTGTGACACCGGTGGCGAAGCTGACCAGCATGGGCAGCAGAAATATCAACACATGAGGCGGCACATGGACGCTGGTCAGAAATTCGACCACGCTGCCGATCGCGCCGCTGGTCTCGAGGTTGGTCTTGAAAAATAGCGCACCTAAGATAAGCAAGGCCAGGTCCGGCTCGCGGGCCGCCTTGAAGACGGACCACCACCGCCCGGCCGGAACGCGGTGCATCAGCAGCAGGCCGATGATGGCCGCGAAGATTCCAACCGCGGGCGGCACGTCGAGGGCGATATACAGCCCGGCGGTGAAAACGATAGGCCAGAATACGTGCAGGAAGTCCTTGAGGTGATGGCCCACGTGGCGCTTGGGTGGCTGTGCATCGGGACGCTTCGGGGGGATGCCGGAAGTCAGCAACGCAATTATGCCTATCAGAATGCCCGCGCCGGCCAATGCGACGTGGTAGCAGAAAAGCGTCAGGGCTGAAACCCCGAGCATCCCTTGGATAAACGGCACGACCGGAAAGAGAGGCCAGACGGGCTCCCATACGTGCCTGAACAGGAAGTTTATAGCTGCCAGATGACTCCGCTCCACGCCGATGTTGTCGCCCGCCTCGCGCACCATCGGCGCCGAGAGCATAATCCCGCCGGGCGTGGGCAACATCCCCATCATCAGCGGTATCATGGCCAGCGCGAACCGGCGACTCTTGAATAAACCCTGCATGGCCGGGACGAGCCGTTGCGACAAGCCGATTTCTTCCATCGCTGAGCCGATGACGTTCACCAGCAGCATCAGAAGGCTCAGCGAAACGAAAAGATAACCCGTCGTCCGGGTCAAAGGCTGGCTGCGCCATTCTTCCACGAGTGCTCGGGCGAGGTCGGCCGGCCATACATGCAGCAGCAGCGCCAGCAGACAGGCCGAAACCAGCATGGCCACGCCGATTTTGACCTTCAGCCGCAGCATCGCCACCAGAGCGGCCAAAGATACTATGATGGATAAGAGCGCATACACGTTGACTATAATAACAGGGCGCTGAAAAAGAGAATAACGAATAACGAATATCCAATGCCGAATTAAACGAGACTCGCGCTGCTGGTGCCAGCAATTGACTTCGACAATCTTCACCGATTGCCATTCGCATGCGGCGCCGTCCACTCGTGGGCATCGGGGCCGTCGCCAATCGTCGGGAACGCGGAAATGCGCAGCCGGGCGCAGCCCATCGGGATCAGCGCGACGGTTTCAATCGGCTCGTCGGACCTGACGGGACTTGGCTGGAGCGTGCCCACAAGCCCCAAGTAGTCTTTCTGCCAGGCGGGGATCTTTTTGGCCTTGGCCCGGAGCTCGATGGGGGCGGCGTTGGCTTCAAAAGGCTGGTCGTCAACGAGCCACATCTTGCGAACCATTTCAAAGGACGAGCCCGGCTCATTCTCATCGAGAACCAGCCCATAATTCCAGGCGGTCGTCGGATGAATCTCCCAGGCGGGCCACTGGTCCGTTCCGCCCTCTCGCACGTACTTCTCGCCGATCTTCAGCGAGTAAGTCAGAGGGCCTCGATCCACGGAGACGCTGTTCTGGTTTTTTGCCCATTTTCGCAGTTTGATTTCCATCGGGAGCCGCAGCTCGATTTTATCGCCGTCGGTCCACTGGCGATTGATTTCGATATAGGCCCGGGAGCCGAACATCTCGAGCATCTTGCCGTTCATCGTGACTTCAGGAGTTTTGCACCAGCCTGGGATGCGCAGATAGAGCGGGAATCGGACCGGCTCGCTCGTTTTGACCGTGAATTCGATAGTGTCCTCGAACGGATATCGCGTCTGCTCGACGATTGTTACGGCGGCGCCGTCGCCGACTTTGGCCTTCACCTCGCACGGGGCGTACAGAGCCGCCGCCAGGCCGTTGCCGGGCGTGGCGAGCCACAGATGCTCGGCGTAGTAGGGCCACCCGTGCCCGGTATTGTGTTGGCAGCAGCGATGAATGTGCGGATTGAACAGAAACATCGGCCCCTTGTTTTGCACGCCGGGGGATTTGTTCTGGCTGTCGCACAGTATCAAGTTCGGAGCGGTCAGATAGTGCAGGGCCTTGAGGTCGGGGGTGAACGCAGCGGGCAGCGAATTGAACGCCACGTCCTCGCATCGGTCCGCCCACTTCGGGTCTCCGGAAATCGCCAGTAGTATCTCGTGCGAGAGCATCATCTCGACCATGCCGCAGGTTTCGACTGCCTGGCGAGGCCCGCTGTACCCGGGCCGGCAGTTCTCGTCGCCTCCGAACATCCCGCCGGGCACCTGGCCGTACATCTCGCGGATTTTGCTCCAGTTGCGCTCGGCCGCCTCCAGATGCGCAGGGTTGTACGATTGCATGTAGAATGTCGCCGGCTCGCCGAAGCCCTGCGACATATTCACGTTGTGCCAGTTGATGACGTCGTCTTGCCATTCGGCGGTGCGCCGGTGGACCTTGCCGGCCAGCTCCAGCAGGAATTTCTCGCCGGTTCGGTTGTAGAGCCAATAGACGCTGTAAAGCAGGTCTCCGCCTCGCATCTTGGGCCAGTATCCGACCAGGAACCGGTCCTCGGGCACCGTCATAAGATACTTCATATAGTTGGTCATCAGGGCGATCACCCGCTCGTCGCCGGTGAACTCGTAATAGTCTTGCAGGCAAAAGAGCATAATCATATTGGGCCAGAGGTCTTCGCGTCCCTCCAGGTTTGTTGCCGCTCCTTTTCTGCCTTTGTCGGGGCCGAACCAGCCGTCCTCTTTTTGGCCGGCCAGCGCCGCTTCGATCCAGAGCTTTGATTCGCCGATCATCCTCTGGTCGCGCAGGATGTAGCCGCAGTTGCTGAATCCTTTGAGCCAGTAGGGAGGCTCTTCCCAGCCGTGATCGCCCTCACCCGCCGGGCTCAGCCAGGCGTTGCCTTCTTTCTTGAGGAACTGGCTGATCTCGGTCAGGTGGCCGTGAAAGCCGTCCCGCTGCAATTCGAGCTGCTGGCGGACCCAGCCCTTCGGCTCGATCGCACCGACCGGCAGTTTGATCAAGGGGCTTGGCAACAAAGGCGGGCGGTTGCCAACATAGAAATCGTTTTTCATCTGTGTGTTTGGCCTTTCGACGATTCGAATGTCGGTATTGCCGCAAAAGCCAACCCCGGCAAAAAGAACAACGAGCACAACAGCGACAAGCATGGATTTGAACATCAATTAGCCCTTTCAACTTCACAAGGTAACGTGGCGTTTGCTCCACCGTAATTCTGCGGATTGTACGCAAAGAATACCGCGTTGCCAACACAAAACCGCCAACTCCCAGCTTTGCCTCCAAAGCCCAGGATTTATCGCTTAATGGGCAACAGCATAATGCTGCAAGGGTACTCAGGCTGATAGGACGGCCACCGGACCCACTACCTTTGCGACGATGCTTCTTGTGCGAGTAACGAAAATATGGTATATTGACGTGCGTGAGGTAACAATATCAATCAGGAGGACATAGCAATGCCGAGCAAAGCAAACCGAAGAATCCGTTTGATGCCGTCTGTGTTGATCCTCTCGATGCTGCTCACCGCCGCTGGAGGCAAGACTATTTACGTGGACGACGATGCTGCCGGAGCTAATGATGGCTCAAGCTGGGAGGGTGCCTACACGTTCCTGCAGGAAGCTTTGGCCGATGCGAGTCTTTCCGAAAAACCCGTCGAAATCCGCGTCGCCCAGGGCATCTACAGGCCCAACGGAGGACTCGTGGCAACCCCAGAGTTCGACTGGCGAACCACAACCTTCCAACTCATCAATAGCGTCGCCCTCAAAGGCGGCTACGCCGGTCTGAGCCAGCCGGACCCGAACGCGCGAGACGTCCAACTGTACAAGACTATCCTCAGCGGCGACCTCAATGGCAATGACGTGGACGTTGCCGATCCGTCCGATTTGCTCAACGAGCTGACCCGAGCCGACAACAGCTACCATGTCGTGATCGGCAGCGGAACAGATGATTCTGCCGTCTTGGATGGTTTCACCGTGATGAATGGCAACGCTAATGTTGCGAACCGGGTTCGAGATGGTGGTGGCATGTACGTGCATTCCGGAAGCCCCATTCTGCGTGCCTGCATATTCATTATGAACTCGGCATACGACGGTGGCGCGATATATAACTACGAGGGCAGGCCCGCCCTGACTGACTGCGTCTTCAGCCGCAACAGAGCATACTATGGGGGCGGTGGTATGATGAATTTTTTCAATGGTAGTCCGGTCCTGATCGGCTGCACCTTCAGTGGGAACTCGGCAGAGTGGGGTGGCGGGATACACAATTCGTGGGATTGCAACCCTTCGCTGACTAACTGCATATTCAGCAGCAATTCGGCAAATGATGATGGCGGTGGAATTCTCAATGAAGAAAACAGCAACCCGCACTTAACCGACTGCATTTTCAACCAGAACGTGGCGTACAGTAATAACGGCGGGGGGATGTGTAATTTGAATCTCAGCAGCCCGACGGTTCTCAACTGCACGTTCACTAAGAACGCCGCGAACCTTGGTGGCGGGATGGCAAACACCTTCAAGAGCAACCCTACCCTGACTAACTGCATCTTGAGTGGGAACCAGGCAAACGGTGGGGGAGGTATGGGAAACCTCTGGGAGAGCAGCCCGGTTCTGGCCAATTGCATTTTCAGTGGGAACATAGCAATCTACGAAGGAGGTGGAATGGACAACTCTTGGGACAGTAGCCCTGTTTTGGCCAACTGTGCCTTCGTCGGAAACTCGGCCGTTGATGTCGGCGGAGTGTATAACTCTTGGGACGGAGGCTCTACGCTGACAAATTGTATCGTATGGAGTAATGCCTTGCCGCAAGTCACAGCTAACACTATCGTATCATATAGTGATGTTCAAGGTGGCTGGGAGGGTGACGGGAACATTGACGCCGATCCGCTGTTTGCAGAGCCGGGGTATTGGGGGGATGCGAATGATCCGAACATTATTGTTGAGCCGAATGAGCCGAATGCTGTCTGGGTGGATGGGGACTATCATTTGAAGTCGCAGGCGGGGCGATGGGATCCGGCCAGTGAAAGCTGGGTGGTGGATGATGCTACCAGTCCTTGTATTGACGCGGGCGATCCGAATAGTCCCGTTGGGGATGAGCCGCAGCCGAATGGTGGGCGGATCAATATGGGCGCGTATGGCGGTACAGCGGAGGCCAGCAAGTCGCCTGTCGCGGAAACAATCGTCTATATACAATGGCTGGGCCATTCGAGCGTGAAGCTCTGGGCGGAGGATTGCATCGTCTATGTCGATCCGCAAAGTCTGAGCATCTCGCCCCACGATGCGACGCTCGTGCTGGTTACACACAGTCACGGCGACCATTATTCGCCTGCCGATATCGCCAGAATTGCGAACGCCCAGACGCAGTTTATCGCTCCGCCGGACGTCATCCAGCAGTATGGCAAAGGCCAAGCCATCGCACCGGGGCAGGTTATTGAGTCGTACTGCGCGCGTCTGACCGGCGTGGCGGCCTACAACATCAACAAAACAAACCATCCCAAGTCACGCAACTGGGTCGGCTACATGATAGAGCTCGGCGGCAAACGCGTTTACGTCGCGGGCGATACGGACCTGATCGACGAGATGAAGTCGCTTGGCGACATTGACGTAGCCATCCTGCCCGCCGGTGGCACTTATACGATGACCGCCTCCGAGGCTGCCCAGGCTACGCAATACATCAAG
>DATKWR010000202.1:0-2573 GCA_035529475.1 Sedimentisphaerales bacterium
TGCCCTCGACCTGGTAACGTCCGATGGACAGCAGCCGCCCGCCGGGGCCGGCCAGGTGAGACTCGTTGTGGACCTCGCCCGGCTCGATGCTGTGGCGTCCCTTGCCCCCGCCGAAGTAGTTGTGCCGGTCGATCAGGCCAACACGCGAGTCCGAATGCAGATTGTAGTAATGGCTGAAGGCCCGGCCGGCCTGCCAGTTGGAGCCGAGGATCTCGCCCTCGTAGCCGCTCTCACGGATGGCCTTCACGTAGCGGTCATAAAACTCATTCTGGATTTCGTAGAGGAACAGCATCGTGTCAAGAAGACGCTGCTTCTTATTGGCCCGAGAGCCGGCCAACTGCGCGGGATCGTAGAACCACGGATTGCCGGCGGGCGCGATGTTGCGTTTGTCCAGATGCTCTCCCGTAAAACCTTCATTACCGAACGAATCGATGGCGGCCTTTCCCCATGCGTTGACGAGCCCTTCGTGGCTGCCGTACATGGCCTTGAGCCAATCGCTGAATCTGCCGGCGGTACGCTCGCGAAGCGTCGGGACCTTCTGCAGGATGGGCATCACTCCGAACCACAGAGCGCTGTCTTCATTGAACAGCTCGACAACAACGACAGCGGGGTCCTGGGCGTACGTCAGTTGCGTGTAAGGATTGCGGTGCTTGAGAATGTTGGCGATCTGCTGAATCTGCATGTCCTGCAATTCCCGCGACAGGAAGATGCTTCCATGGCCCGTCGCCAGGCGATTGCCCCTTATCTGTCCGAATTCGCTCATGTAGGGCACGCGCTTAACGTCGGCGGGACCGAGCTTGACGCCGAAGGTGGAAGAGAGCTTCACATAGATGCCGTGCTCCTTGAGCTGCGCGACGTAATAGTCCATACGATCCAGGGCCTGGGCGTCGAACTCGACGAAACTGTCCGCCGACTGAATGCCGCTCCAACCCGTGCCGTCGGCGTACTTGTGCAGCCGGACCGAGTTGATACCGTACTTGGGATAGAAGGCGGCCCGCTGGTCCGCAAGCTCCTTCGCGGGGGCACATGCGCTGTACGTGTTGTTCAGGCCCCAGAGCTTGATGGGCCGGCCATTGTACAAGAGCTTGTCATCACGGCGGACGATGCGCCCGTGCAGGCCGGCGGGCTTCTGGAGCCAATCCTGCATCCCAATCTCCCCAGGCTCAGAAGTGTTCCGCGGGGCAAACGGATACCAATCGCCTGTATCCTGCGCCCGGCAGCGCGAGACGCACAGCTCAACCGATAATACCCCGGCAACCAGCAGGATGATGTGGAGTTGCTTACCCCTCACGAGTTGACATTTACCACTCTGCATGATCCAACCTCCAAAGAATTCGCAAAAATCTGAACCAGCGGAGACTCTATCATTTATCCGTTGGGCAATCAATGATCGGGCAAGGCCAAGACCGGCCAATTGTCGGGTTTTTCTTGAAGCTCGGCGTTGACAGAACGCGGCATCTGGGGTAGAATTCTTGTTTGTAGTGACGCCGTAAGGCGTTATTTTCAAATGCCCTTACGGGCACACTACGAACATTAAGGAGTATCACCATGGGTAAGAGAAAAGCCTTCACGCTAATCGAGCTTCTGGTCGTTATTGCCATTATCGCTGTATTGTTGTCCATTCTGCTGCCGGCGGTGGGCCGCGTCAAGGAGCAAGGTAAGCGTGCGGTCTGCCTGAACAATCTCAAGCAACTGACGCTCGCCTGGAACATGTACGCCGACGAGAACGATGACAAAATCGTAAACGGCGCCGCGGGCTTCAGTGACACGAATACAACCTGGGGAACACACAAAGGTGAGCTCGCCTGGATCGACGTTCGAGATTTCCGCACGGAGGGGGTTAGTCAAATACCCCTGATCAAGAAGGGGGCTTTGTGGCCGTATGCCAAGAACGAGAAGATGTACCGATGTCCGACGGGGCGTCGGGGGGAAGCTGTCACATATTCGATCATGTTCTCAATGAATGCAGTCAATCATCCCTGGAGCCAAGGGCTGGTTGGCGGACACGTCAAGAAAAGAAGTGAGATCCGTCCGAATCCCGCACTCAGGCTTGTGTTCATCGACGAAGGCTATATGACTTCCGACGCTTACGCGGTCTATTACCAGCAGGAGACATGGTTCGACAGCCCTCCGGTCCGACACGGGGATGGGACGGCACTTTCCTTTGCCGATGGGCATGCCGATCACTGGAAGTGGAAAGGGACTGATACGATAAAGCATGCCAGAGACGAAGAGAACACGGGACCACAAGTCGGATGGAAACCACAGACAGAGTCGGGTTTTCGAGATTTGTACGACATGCAAAAGGGTTGTTGGGGGAAGCTGGGTTATAAACCGACTTATCCATAGCCCCATGGACGGGAGATAAGATATACAAGATACAACGGCGCATCAAATTCCCCTGACCAGGATCCAGAAGCTCATCGGCCGAAGGATGCTGCAATCCAAGCGGACCAAACCCTGCTTTTACCTCGAAGCCAAAGCAGACGTCACCGAGCTGATGGCGGCCCGGCCGAAGCTGCGAAAGTCCCTCGGCGTCAGGATCACCACCAACGCTTTTTACATCCGCGCCC
>DATKWR010000203.1:0-2978 GCA_035529475.1 Sedimentisphaerales bacterium
CTCGTAGGCCGCATTCGGGATTTTGGCTCGGCCTAAGATCGCCGTTGTCACCAGGGGATTATCTAAAGCATTACAGGAATCGTCCAGGGTCATGTGAAGGAACACATTGTCGCTTTCTTCGACAATCTTGATCTCGGGATCAAATTGCGCCTTCTCAATGCACTTTGTTTCCCCGGCGGAGGGTTTGGCGCCGTTGTAGTAAACGTTGCCTTCTATCTGCATGGGCAGTGTCGCCTTGCCATAGGCTTCCAGCCCACCGGTGACGAAAATATTGTTGTAGAACCGGTCGTCGCCGCCCTGGATGTTCCGCAGGCCCGCGACTTCCACCGAGTGGGCCTTATGAAATGGTGTGTCTCGTCTCAACTCAGGCCGAAGTACGATCTGGCCCGCGAACAAATTGTGCACGTAAGCGCCGCCTTCCGACATATCCAGCAGAGAGCGGCCTGAAAGAAAGAGATTGTTGTCCACGACGAACGGCCCGTGGTTAACCTCCACGAAAAGGTCCTCCGAGGTGCGGTTATCATGCAGTAGGTTCCGAGTCACGCGTGCGCCCTGCGCCATCCAATCCAGCCAGATTCCCCGGCACGTGCGATAGATGTGATTGCGGCTGATCTCGGTGTCAATCGCGCCGTGAATCTTGATGCCGGCCATCTCGGCCCCCGAAAACAGTTGCCGGACATGGATGTCGTGGATAACGTTGCCTGTGATCGTGCTGAACACGGCGCCCATGCTTCCGACGACTCCCGCTTGCTCGCAATCCGAGATATGGTTGTTCCTTACGACATGGTGGCCGATGTTTTCCTTCGACCAGCCCTTTTCCAGGGCACGCTCGATGGTTTTGACGTAGCCTTCGGCGGTATTCTGCGACGTGTTGTCGTACTGGTCGCCGTGCTTGCCGAGCGCGACGCCGACGCACGTCGAGTAGCGGATATCATTGTTCTCGATGATCCAACCCTTGCTCCAGTGCGTGCCGATCAGGCCGATCTGCTCGGCGGTGGGCGGCGCCCAGGGCGTCGCAGCGTGCATCATCGTAAAGCGCCGCACGGTGATGTAGTTGACACCCGGCTTGTCCGGGTAAAACACCGTCCGGCGGACGTTGATCTCCACCTCGGCCTCGTTGGGATTGACGCCTTTGAATTGCGCCCAAATCGTCGTGTCTGTCCCGTCCACCTGTCCGAACCACAGCGGCGTCTCGGCGATGGGTTTGAGCACATCTTCCAGCTTTGCCGCCTCAGTGAGCCAGTGGCCGTTCAGATAAACCGCCCCCGTGTGGTGATTCCGGCCCTTGGGATTGAACCAGTCGCCGTGAATCAGGTCACTGTACGGATTGAAGTCTCCAAAGAAGGTGTTGGGGATGCTGACCTTCCATGTGTCGTTTTCTTCCTTCTGCCAACCCTTGATGACTTCGGAGCCTTTGAGGATGACCTTTTCGCCGGGCACAGCCTGGTAAACGATGCGTTTCTTGTCGGACTGCCCGCCACGCGGCGGATTGATGCGTTCACGATAGGTTCCCTCATGCACTGTTATGACGTCGCCGGGCTGAGCAACTCCGGCAGCCCCGGAAATTGTCTTGAACGGGGCTTGGGCTGTTCCCTGGTTGGTATCGTCGCCTTTAACCGAAACGTGATACTCTCCCGCTCGGGTGGCGCCGGACGATAAGAACAGCACGCAGAGTACGAGGGGCATCCGTTTGACGCTATCGTCAATAGACATAACGACACCTCCGGATGGTGACTAAAGTGAGCTAATGTGTATCAGTGCCTTCCTTGACTTCAGGCACTCTATCAAGCTTGTATCTTGTCGATGACCACCTCCAGGTACTTCTGGCGGTGTCCGATGCGTTTTCGGCTGTTCTTGCGCTTGCGGAAGTAGGCCGGATAGAGCTTCTTGCCCTTGACAAGGGCGTCCTCGGCGGTGGTCTTGAATGAGGCGATGACCTTGGCGCCTTCGAGATAAGGGGTCCCGATCTTGACGTCTTGCCCGTCGCCGACGAGAAGGACCTTGTCCAGCTCGATGGTCTTGGCGTCGGGTGAAACTTCCGTCAGTTCGATATTCAGAGAGTCACCTTCGGCGACTTTGTATTGCTTCGAGCCCTGTTCAATTACTGCGTACATTGCGAAAAACTCCTGGCTTCTACACGTTCTAAAATCTGATTCGAGGCGGTATTTTTGCATATCCGGGACTTTTTGTAAAGCAAATTATTCGATATTTTTGTATTCTATTGCCGAAAATGAGCGCCGAATCCAGGATTAGAGTGTCTTGAGGAGCCATTTGATGCAGATAGCGATGCTACAGGACAGGATCGTCCCCGCCGGGGAGCTCGACCCGGTCTATCTCGACCGCGCCATGTTCTTCGGGGATGGGGTCTATGAAGTGATGCGCAGCTACGAGGGCAAGATTTTCGCCCTTGAGGAGCATCTGGAGAGGTTCGCCAACAGCCTTTCGGCGATTGAACTGTCGGGAATCAATCTCGACGAGATTCGCTCCAGGGTATTGAGAGCCTTCGACGCCGCCGGGATCGCCAACGCCATGATATATTTTCACGTCACGAGGGGTTCGGCGCCGAGGAACCGGGTCTGGGATACCGGCCTGAAGCCCAATTTCTTCCTGACCGTCTCAGAACTGGGCGATAGTTCTCAAGATAAGACCAAAGGGATCTCCGTATCGACCTTCCCGGATTGGCGATGGAAGCGATGTGATATCAAATCCCTCAATCTGCTGCCGAATGTCTTAGCCAGTACGGCGGCGGCCCGCAAGGGCTGCGCCGAGGCGATTTTTGTCGATGACGCGGGCCTGATCACCGAAGGGGCCGGCTCGGCATTCTTTGCGATTCGAGGCCAGACGCTGCAAACAGCCCCTCTGACAGCCAATATCCTGCCCTCCATCACCCGGGAGTTTACCATCAAGGCGGGCCGGAACATCGGACTGGCGATTGTCGAAGAATCCCTGACGCTTGAGCAGGCGGCTCATGCGGATGA
>DATKWR010000204.1:0-6975 GCA_035529475.1 Sedimentisphaerales bacterium
CTGCAGAAATTTGCCGCCGCGCACGCCTCGATCCACAACCACTTTAACCAGGACCGTCACCTCAACGGCCGCCATATCTTCAAACAGAACCGTTCTGCCGCTCTGGCCGAGTGGCGTCAGCTTGCAGCGTGAGAGTCCTGACCGATCGTGATCGGCCAGATCATGATTAGTTAGCCTGACAACGCCCAGGCGAGCTGTTGAAATAACGGAAGGAATTGCGCATCGCCGGAGGCTACGGATCCTAGCCAGGAGGCTCAAGCCAGTTTAGTCTGACAATGGCCTTAGGCTGAATACTGCAACCCGACCCTTGCCTTTGACATCTATCTCTCCGAGCGCTTCGCCGTGAAAAGCTGACGACACTTGCTCCCAAATCTCCTGGGTGACGGCCACGCTCCCCGGCGCACTCATGTCAACCATGCGTGCAGAGGTATTGACCGTGTCGCCCCAGATGTCGAACTGATACCGTTCCTGACCGACAACACCTGCGACCACGGGACCGGCGTGGACGCCGACTCTGACTTCCCAGTTAAGATTGGCGTCAACCAGGGTTGAGGCCATTTCTAGCCCGCAACGCACCGCCGAGCCGGTTGGGTCGTCAATCTCGTGCAGCAATCCCGCCGCCGCCATGAACCCGTCGCCGATGGTCTTGATCTTTTCCAGCCTATGCTTGGCCGCGACACGTTCGAAAATTACAAACAGGGCATCCAGCCGCGACACAACATCCTCTGGTTCGTTCAGATCGCAATAGGCGGTGAAGTTGGAGACGTCACAGAACAAAACGGCTACATTATCGTAGCGACGGGGGATCACGGTGCCAAAGTTACGAATCTCATCGGCTGCCTTTCTAGGAAGAAGTGCATGTAGCAACTGGTCGGCTTCTACACGAGCCTCCTCCGCGTCGTTAACTGCCTCCTGCAATACCAGTTGCGTTTTGACCCTTGCCAGGACAATTGGGGCCGAAAACGGCTTGTGAATGTAGTCGACGGCGCCGACTTGGAAACCCTTCTCCTCGTCGATGGAGTCAGTTCTCGCTGTTAGGAAAATGACAGGTATATCCGTTGTCTCAGGGTTTGCCTTGAGTCGTCGGCAAACCTCGTAGCCATCCATGCCCGGCATCATTACGTCGAGCAGGATCAGGTTCGGCTTTTCGGATGCCGAGGCAATAGCAAGTGCCTTCTCGCCGTTCGTCGCAACCTTGGTTTTGTACAGGTCCTTGAGTACGCCGGAGACGACCGCAACATTTGTCGGTGTATCGTCGACGATCAGCACGCTCTTACGGTTGGACCCTGACATCAGCTGCTTTCAAGGTTCAACCGAAGACGGGACGCAATGCCGGAAAGGTATTCCAGCGCCACCTCAAAGTTATAATCGCCAACAAGCTCGCTGAGCTCGTCGATTTCCGTTCTAGTAAGAACCGATGACAAAATAGACCGGGCTTCAATAATCAAATCTGCAGCCTCTCCGTCGTCATTTTCAAGGCATTGCTTCAGTCGCCTCAACGGAACAACCACAACCGCTGGGTCAACGGAAACGGCGCCGCATCCATCAGAGACACCTTTTTCAGGAAAAGCCGCCCAAATAGCCTGCACTGCCTGAGTCAGACGATCTGATAATGAGGTCAGTGACGGATCGATTCCATGACCGTCGCGGATTGCTGTCTCCGCCTTGGCTGCTGCATCAGAAACAGCCATGGCACCGAGCGTTCCGGCAGCCCCCTTCAACGAATGTGCCGTGCGTTCTGCCATTGCTGCATCGCCGGATGACAATGAGTGACGGATAGCCTCGATAGCATTCGCCTGCTGATGCGCGAACCGGCGCAACAAGGTTTCGTAACGCATGCGGTTCCCGCCCGTGCGCTTCAGCGCCGATGCCACGTCGATGCCGGGGACATTCAGCGGCCCTTCGGCCGAATCGGCAGACCCGCCCGGCGCGCTTGCCGGGGCGGTCTCCTGGGGCAGCGCCTCATCGCCGTTCGGCCGTTTGATCCAGCGCTGCAAGACGCCAAGAAGTGTTTCGGGATCGATTGGCTTGCCGATATGGTCATTCATCCCGGCATTGAGACACTGGTCGCGATCCGCCGCCATGGCGTTGGCCGTCATTGCGATAATCGGCAAGTTCTTGAAGCGTGAGTCTGCTCTGATGGCTTCCGTCGCCTCGATACCATCCATGACCGGCATCTGCATATCCATCAGCACGGCGTCGTAATCGTTCTCGCGTACCATGCGCACAGCAACAGCGCCGTTCTCCGCCAAATCCACAAAGATTTCGGCATCTTCAAGCTGCCCGATTGCGACTTCCTGGTTGATTTCGTTGTCCTCTACGAGCAAGACTCGTGCGCCATGAATTCGGCCGATGTCGAATGAGGAAATTGCAGGTCTGGCTTCGGTCGCTTCGACATCGGCGCCCAAAGCCGCGATGGCGGTGTCGAAGAGGATTGAAGACGTCACCGGCTTTATCAGGACATTTTCGAAACCACTTTGTTCGGCCTGTTTCAGCACATCTTCACGCCCATAGGCCGTGACCATGACCATGTATGGTGCTGTACCGGTCTCGAAAGAAGCGCGAATCCGGTCGCCCGTTTCTATGCCGTCGATCCCAGGCATTTGCCAGTCGACGAAAATAATGTCGTAGCCCGCGCCGCTTTCCGTGTTTTGGCGGACCATCTCGATAGCTTCCTCGCCGGAGGGCGCCTCATCTACGTTGAAGCTCATATTCTCAAGCATCCCAGCCAACACACTTCGGGCCTGGGAGTTGTCGTCAATGACCAAGACGCGGCGGCCTCTCAGATCGGATTGAAGAACCCGCCGCCGGGGTGCGCCCACGGCCCTGCCGAGACGAGCGGTAAAGCGGAACGTGCTCCCCTTCGCCGGCTCGCTTGTGACATCAACATCGCCACCCATCAGTTCTGCCAGGCTTTTGGAAATCGCAAGCCCGAGCCCGGTCCCGCCATACTTGCGTGTCGTCGAAACGTCCGCCTGTTCGAAGGCCTGGAACAGGCGGCCGATTTGTTCTTCCGTCAGACCGATCCCGGTGTCGCTGACCGAAAACGCAATCAGGGAGCTGTCGGGGTCTTCCTCCACGACTTGTGCCCGAACCACGACCTCGCCCTCATCGGTGAACTTGACCGCATTGTTGCAGAAGTTGATCAGGATCTGACCGAGCCGCAGCGGGTCGCCGCGCAGATGCTTAGGGACCGATGGGTCGACATCGAAGATCAACTCTAATTTCTTGGCGGACGCCTTTTCGGAAATCAGATTGCCGACATTCCCCAGCACCTTATCGAGGTCGAAGTCGACGGTCTCGACATCGAGCTTTCCTGCTTCCACTTTAGAGAAGTCGAGAATGTCATTGAGAATACCTAGAAGATGTTCTCCGGAGTTTTTGATCTTGGTGACATAGTCACGCTGCCTTGGCTGCAAATCGGTCTTTAGTGCAAGGTGCGAGAGACCGATCACAGCGTTCATGGGTGTACGGATTTCGTGGCTCATATTGGCGAGAAAGGTGCTCTTGGCTTCGTTTGCCTGGATGAGCACCTGCTCCGCCGTCTTTTTCGTATCGATATTGCTCCACGAACCGACGACTTCGGCCGGCTGACCGTCCGCGTCTCGAATGAGGTGCTGCTCATCGCTCACCCAGCAATAGGCGCCGTCTTTCTTGCGGAAGCGGTACTCGGCAATGTGCTGTCCATTTGTGAAGAGTTTTTCCTGATGACCCTCGACACGCGCGAGATCGTCAGGATGAACGTGAGACCGCCAAAAGGATGCATCCTTCATGTAGTCGTCAGGTTTGTATCCGAACAGGTTCTCGATGTTGTCGGACACGAAGGTCGGTGAAAACCCCCCCGCGGCCTCGAAACTGTAGACGACCGCGGGTGAATGCTTAAGCAGGACCGAGAGCCGGGTGCGGGTTGTCTTTTGGGCCTGCTCGGCGATCGCCCACTGGTTGCTATTGTTGAGCTCGCTCAGCATCTCATTGAACGACGTTGCGAGCCGTCCAATCTCGTCATGACTTTCGTAATCGATACGCCGGGTATAGTCCTTGGTTGCGCCGACCGCTTCTGTCAGCGACTGGAGTCGATCGAGTGGTCCCACGATGTGGCGGTAGGTCAGAAATGCAATCAAGAGACTCAAAGCAGCAAGGCCGCCCGTCAGCAAGAGGCTTAGTTCCAGCCTGCCAAGCTGGGACTTTATGCGTGCATCCAGCGCCTTTTTCAGCGCGGCCTGGCTCGCCGTCCAGCCCGCCATGACGCTGTCGACGCTCTCCTTGTAAAGGGTGTTGCGGACATCCGCATTTAGGCGGGCTGGGCTGTCGAGACCTTGGGTCACAATGCCGAAATACGACTTCGCACTCGACAACATCTGTACCATGACCTGATCGATTTCCGGACGCAGCTGTCCATCGGCGCTCGCGTTGTAGGCGGATTCTAGGTTCCTTTCGATTTGCTCGATCGTCGATCGGGCCATGCCGGATAGGGTGAGAAAGCTCGCCATTTCTTTTCGCGAGAATGACGCCGGCGCTGAATTCAACAGCGCTTGCGTTTCTCCGATTTGCCCTAGCAGTTGCGGAATTTGCCTCACCGCGGTGTCCTGCAAATAGTAGCTGTCAAGGTCAGGATCGAGCGCCAGATTGGAAGCATCGCCGACTTGCGTCGCCAGTCTTTGGGCTTCCGACAGCGCGTCGACGGTGCGTGATGCCTCGGTACCTTCGTCGTGCTCCGACCGCAGTTCTCGCAGCGTCTCCCCGAGCAAAGTTGCAGGCGCCGCCGTTCCCAGGCCTGACAAAGGTGCTGCCTTTTGCGAAGTGGCCGCTCGTTCCGAGCCTGCTTCCGCGGCGGCAAGCGATTTAAGTGCTGTCTCGAGCGCTGGCGCATCCTGACCGGTTACGTCGGAGGCCGACGCGGTCAAAACATAGGAATAGACGTCGCGAAGCCGCTCAAGATACGCTACGCCCAAAAGTTCCTTCCGGGCAAACTCGATAGCAATTTGCTTCTCGGCAACCAGGCTGTAGATCGCGACGATGATCGCGATAATAAAAGTGCTGCTGAGAAGAATGAGCTTTGTGCTTGTTGCCAGGTTCCTAAACATGCCAGCTCTCGCAATACCAGGTTGAGTATCAGCCGCCCAAATAATGGGGAAGCCAGGGTGAGAACTGGCCCGCGGATGTCCGCAAAGTGCCCAGCAGCGGACGCACGACAGGCCGATGTTCGGCTATCAAGCCTTTCGCTCTGAGTGCTGATTACAGCCAGAGAGCTCGCTTAGCTCTCGGAGCAACGCTTCCTCTAGTTCCTCGTCACTATCGAGTTCAATGCCCAGCTTATTGAGCTCATCCAGGTCACCGCGGGAACAACCTTTGCCGCGCCTCGGACTCATTAAGCTCTCCCCTCCCCGATTGTTTTTGCAACCCAACTCAGAAAATGCGCCACTTCAGAGCTGCTCCGGTCGCCTTCACAAGATCGGGTTTGCTTAAGGAGCAGCATCTGTCCTCAACCAAAACGGCTCGTCGTGCGAACGCCGCCTTGATTGTTCGAGCCAAGCTCTCGGCGCTGAAAAGGTATGCGGCTTCTAATCGGAATTCTGACCATGCTTAGCTCCCTCTGAGCATCTGCTCTCCCTTTGAGCAGCAGGACATCATTCCCCGTACTGATAGGCTATATGTGCGATTTATCTATCTGTCAATTGAACATTTTATAAAAAGGCCACACCAGAAAAACCCCGCGTAGACCCGCATCCCACTATCCGCCCAGCAGTAAACAGACGGAAATCTAATACCCTCCGCGTCATCCACGACATTGACACGCGTACCTAGAATCGCACATTTTATTCTACCATCCGAGCGACGAATCGCGGACGTGGCGCCGATCCAGAATCAAGAGGCAGAAAGAATGAACAATCTGACGGTTTCAGCTGGTGAAGCAGCGCGTCGGCTAGGCGTTGCACCAATCACCATCCAGAGATGGGTTGACAGTGGTCTCCTCAATGCGGAGCGCACCCCGGGCGGACATCGCCGTATTTACGTTACTGAGCTGCGTCGGCTGATCGCAGAGAGCCGTCCGAAGGAACTGAGCGGTCCGCTTGCCGACTGGCTTAACGTGCTGAGAGCTGGCGATCCCGTCAGAGTTAAATCCGCCATGCTTACCGCGAAAAAAAGGCACGGCGGTTGGGCGGGGGTTGCCGACGAAATTGTCTCCGCGATTGCTGAGCTCGGACGCGATTGGGAAGCAGGCCGATGTCACATATTCGAAGAGCATGCTGCGACTGAGACACTGCGGCGCGGTGTTGGCCTCTGCACCGCCGAGATGCGGTTTGCCTCAAGCGCCCCTCGAGCGGTTCTCTTCGCGGTCGAGGGTGAACGCCACACTCTAGGACTACTATTGGCAGAGTTGGTTTTGGCAGACGAGGGTTGGCGTTGCGTCTCGCTCGGCGAAGCGCTGCCGTCGGATGAGCTGCAGCCGTTGGTCGAAAAGATTAGTCCCGACCTCCTTGTTGTCTCGGCCTCCTCGTGTGTACCCGGAAAAGTAGTGGAGCGTTATCAAGCAGAGCTAAAGCACATAACAGAAAGAAATGACATCGGGCTCGCACTAGCGGGCAGTGGTGCCTGGGTCGCCGATCCCACTATCCATCGGCTGGTCACCTTTGAAGATCTTCGAGCGCTTCTGACCAAGTGGGATCAGAGCGCGTAAGACTGCCGAAGCTATCGGCATGGACCTCATCAGGTTTGTAGCTGTGTGTACCGAAAACCTAAACCCGGACGTAGTGGTGATGAAGTCCGCCAAGGATCGCGTGTGAACTAATGATTCCTGTGTGTGCCGAAAACCTCATCCACATTTGATCGGCTGAAGGAATCACCTAACGTTAGAGCACAATGCTCGCCTTGCTCTGCTTCGTCCTGGCCGTCTTGGCCTCGCCATTCAAGTCGAGGAGCCGGCTTGAAGCAGAGAACGCGGCACTTCGGCATCAGTTGATCGTTTTGCGGCGT
>DATKWR010000205.1:0-2902 GCA_035529475.1 Sedimentisphaerales bacterium
ATGCCTTCAGCAACGGATCCTGGAGCAAGCAGGCAAGATCCAGTGCAAATTGACCCGCAAGTATTGTTAGGCGACTTTTTCATCAGTATCAGCCCAATCGCGACCTTCAAATGATGTCGCAGACGCGATAATGTTGATTTCCGTTGAGAACTGACCCGGTAGCCTGATAAATTTCCATTGAGAATTGACCCATGTGAACACGATGCCCTGACGGATTTGGTCGGGGAGATATGGAGTGATCGACATGGGATTTTTGAGTGTCATTCGACGCTGGGCATTGCGTGACAGAATGCCAATTCGCGAGATAGCCCGGCGGACGGGCCTGTCTCGGAACACCATCAAGAAATACCTGCGCGAGGGCGCGGTTGAGCCGAAGTTCAAGATGCCATCACGACCGAGCAAGCTGGATCCGTATGCGGATCGTCTGTCTGCTTGGTTGCTGGTGCAGACGCGAAAGCCACGCAAAGAGCGCCGCACTGTGAAGCAGATGCACGCTGATCTGGGGAAGCTTGGTTATGATGGATCGTACGGTCGCGTGGCAGCATTTGCCCGCGCGTGGCGTGCTGACCGACACCGAGCGGAGCAGACAACAGGGCGTGGCACCTTCGTGCCGCTGGTGTTCCAGCCCGGCGAATCCTTTCAGTTTGATTGGAGCGAAGACTGGGCCAATATCGGCGGCGAGCGGGTCAAGCTGCAGGCGGCCCATATCAAGTTGTCACATAGCCGGGCGTTCCTGGTGCGGGCCTATCCGCTGCAAACACACGAGATGTTGTTTGACGCCCACTGGCACGCCTTCCGCGTGTTTGGTGGCGTTCCGGGGCGTGGGATTTACGATAACATGAAGACGGCTGTGGACCGCGTTGGCCGTGGCAAACAACGCGACGTCAACGCGCGCTTCAAATCCATGGCCAGCCACTACGTCTTTGAGCCGGAGTTCTGCAATCCGGCCGCAGGCTGGGAGAAAGGTCAGGTCGAGAAGAACGTTCGCGATGCGCGGAACCGACTGTGGCAGGTCATGCCTGTCTTCAAGGATCTGGGTGAACTCAATCAGTGGCTGGAGGATCGCTGTATTGCCCTTTGGGCCGAGACAATGCACCGGGAATTGCCAGGCACTATTGCCGATGTGTGGGAGGCAGAGAAGCCCATGCTGATGTCACTGCCACCGGCCTTCGACGGGTTTGTCGAGCACAGTAAACGGGTATCACCCACATGCCTGGTTACCTTTGAGCGCAATCGCTACAGTGTGCCCGCCAGCTTTGCGAACTGCCGTGTCAGCCTGCACGTTTATCCGGAGCGGTTGGTTATTGTGGCCGAGGGCCAAACTGTTTGTACCCACGCCCGGATCATAGAGCGGTCGCACCACAAACCAGGCAGGGTCATCTATGACTGGCATCATTATCTGGCGGTGATCCAGCGTAAACCCGGAGCCCTGCGCAACGGCGCGCCATTCACAGAGATGCCTGAAGCCTTCCGCCGCCTGCAGGATCACATGTTACGCAAGGAAGGCGGTGACCGAGAAATGGTCGATATCTTGTCCCTGGTTCTGCATCACGACGAAGACGCCGTTCTGTGCGCCGTAGAACTGGCGCTGGAAGCGGGGGTGCCCACCAAGACGCACATCCTGAACCTGCTTCACAGGCTGATCGACCGCAAGCAGACCGACCATCCCGAGATCGATCCGCCAGATGCCCTGGCCTTGGAAACGGCACCAAAGGCCAACGTCGATCGCTATGACGATCTGAGGCAGGCCGGGGAGAAGCGCCATGCGTCATGACCCTGCAGGAGCCTCGATTGTGATCATGCTCCGCAGCCTCAAGCTGCATGGCATGGCGCAAGCCGTCGATGATCTGGTCGCCCAGGGCGCACCCGCCTTTGAGGCCGCAACGCCGATGTTGTCCCAACTTCTCAAGGCGGAAATTGCAGAGCGAGAAGTGCGGTCAATCGCATATCACACAAAGGTGGCGCGCTTCCCATCCTACAAAGACCTCGCAGGCTTTGGCTTTAAATCCAGCGAGATCAACGAGGCCACCGTCCGGCAGTTGCACCGAGGCGAGTTCATGGAAAATGCCGAGAATGTTGTCCTGATTGGCGGCCCCGGCACGGGCAAAAGCCATATCGCAACGGCCCTCGGCGTTCAGGCCATCGAGCATCACAGATGCAAAGTGCGCTTCTACTCGACCGTGGAGCTCGTCAACGCGCTGGAACAGGAAAAGGCGCTCGGAAAGGCCGGGAAGATGGCGGAAATGATGACCAAAATCGACTTGGTCATCCTCGACGAACTGGGCTACCTCCCGTTCAGTTCATCAGGCGGCGCGCTATTGTTCCACCTCTTGAGCAAGCTCTACGAGCGCACCAGCGTGGTCATCACCACCAACCTTAGCTTCAGCGAATGGGCCCAGGTCTTCGGTGATGCAAAGATGACAACCGCACTCCTCGACCGGCTCACACACCGCTGCCACATCCTGGAAACAGGAAACGACAGCTACCGCTTCAAAGCCAGTTCAGAGGCTGCAAAGAAAATACGAAAGGAGACGCCAGCATTGACCAAATCATGACCGCTGATTAACAATAAAGGTGGGTCAAATCTCGGTGAAAATACCGGGTCAGTTCTCAATGGAAATCAACACCTATACATTTACTGTGCTGAACGATGGCACCGTGCCGTTGACGGGAATAACCCTTTCGGAAGTTTCCTTCAACGGTAATGGCTCGTCTCCCAGCCTTACAACCTGTAATTCGGGTGCGCCTGCCACACCACTTAATCCGGGAGATGACTACAGCTGTCAGGCAACCTACACGCTGGTAGGTGCCGACAAGGTGGCGTCAACAACGATTTCAAATACCGCCCGGGTTGTGGGTACCTATGACACCGACCTAACGGTTTCGGATGAGGACAGTGCCG
>DATKWR010000206.1:0-2332 GCA_035529475.1 Sedimentisphaerales bacterium
CTGGCCGGTCTCAAAGCGCCCCGAGGGACGACCCTGCATGATATTCCGGGCGCACCGGAGCGGATGGACGCGCGAAGTTTCGCCGCGGTGCTGCGCGACCCCGGCCTGGAGGGACCACCCGCAGCATTCAGCGAATACGACCTGCGGTCCCGGGTTTGCCAATATATGATCCGCACGCGGCGGTACAAATACATCTTCAATCATGGCTCGACGCACGAGTTATACGATCACGAAGCCGACCCCGGCGAGTTTGCCAACCGGATTGACGAGCCGGCGCTCGGGAAGGTGCGAGACGAATTGCACGACCGGCTCTTCGCGTGGTATGACCCGGAAAAGAATCCCTATCGGCCGAAGATGTAGAGGTTTCAGAGCATTTCCCAGAAGTTAGTTGAAGCAGGCAAGGAGTGACGATTATGGCAGAGCGTTTTGACGTTGTAGTTATCGGCAGCGGCCCGGGCGGGTACGCCGCCGCGATCCGATGTGCAATGAGGGGCGTATCGGTTGCAGTGGTTGAGAAGGACCTGGTCGGCGGGACGTGCCTGAACTGTGGATGCATTCCTTCCAAGACGCTGCTGGCCTCGGCCCACACGCTGCTGACGGCTAAACATGCCGCTCTGATGGGCGTCGATGTCCCGTCCGCAACTGCCAACTGGCCCAGGATACAGGCCCGAAAGGACGCCGTGGTGATGGGTTTTCGCAAGGGCCTGACGGGGTTGATCCAGAGCCACAAGATCAGAATCGTCCCAGGCCGCGGAATTGTCACTGCGCCAGGCCGAGTGAAAGTCGAATCGGACACTGCCCCGATGGACATCGAAGCGGGTAAGATAATCTTAGCTACAGGTTCGCAGTCGATTGAGCTTCCGGCCATTCCATTCGATGGCCAAACCGTCATCAGCAGCAAAGAGGCCCTGGAATTACAGCAAATCCCTCAATCGATGGTCATTGTCGGTGGCGGGGTCATCGGCTGTGAGATGGCCTGCGCTTATGCGGCTATGGGGACAAAGGTGACGATAGTCGAAGCGTTGGATCGCCTTATACCGATGGAGGATGATTGGGTCGGACGGCTCATCGCACGCGAATTCAAGAAGCTCGGCATCGATTCGCTAACGGGACAGAAGGTGACCTCCGTCGAGAAAACAGGCGCTGCGGCGAAGGTATCGTTTGAGAGCGGCCAGATGATCGATGCCGAGAAGGTGCTCGTTTCGGTTGGCCGAAGGGCGGTGGTTGACCGGGAAACCGTCGAGGCGCTGAATCTGAAGATGAACCGCGCGGCGATTGCCGTCAATGACAAGCTCGAAACGAGTGTGCCGGGCGTCTATGCCATCGGCGACGCTGTCGGGACGACCTACTTGGCGCACGGGGCCTTTGCCGAGGCGGACGTGGCCGCCGTGAACGCGACAGGAGGCGATGAAACGATTGGTGACTACTCGCTGGTGCCGCGCGCCGTCTATACGTTCCCTGAAGTTGCCTCCGTCGGCAAGAACGAGCAGGCCTGCAAAGCGAACGGCCTTGACGTTTCCGTTGGAAAGGCATTTTTCAGAGCCAACGGGCGCAGCATCGCGCACAATGAGACCGTTGGCGAAATAAGAGTTGTGCGAGACAACTCGTCCAACAAGATTGTGGGCGTGACGATGGTCGGCGCGACGGTGACCGAGCTGGCCGGTGCGGCCAGAGCGCTCATCGGCATCTCGGAAAAGATCACAGAAATGAGCTTTCCCCATCCGACGTTTTCAGAAGTGCTGCGGGAAGCCGCCGAAGATGCCTTCGGCCTGAGCGTGCATGCTTTGCCGAAGCCATAGGCCGAAGATTGCCAGGCCGCCATTGTGCAAAAAAAACGGCGCCCGCTGAAATGTGCTTGCGGGCGCCGGATACAAATCCTCATCTGGCGAACAGCATTGCTCTACCGGTGGATTAGTGTTTGAAGTGCCGCTTGCCGGTAAAGACCATGGCGATTTTGTGCTTGTCTGCAACGGCGATGACCTCGTCGTCCTTCTTCGAGCCGCCCGGCTGGACGATGCACGCCACACCTGCCTGGGCGGCGTTTTCGACGTTGTCCGGGAAGGGGAAGAAGGCATCCGAGGCCATGGCACAGTCTTTGCTCTCCTCGCCGGCGTGCTTGAACGCAATCAGGCCGGACTCGACGCGGTTCATCTGCCCGGCCCCGACGCCCAAGACCCTCCTGTTCTTGACCAGCACGATGGTATTGCTTTTGGTGTGCTTGGCGACGAGCCAGGCGATTCTCAGGTCCTCAAGCTGCTCCTTTTTGGGCTTGGCTTTTGTGGGATAGACAAGCGCATCGGGTTCCCAGCCGGCCAGGTCGCGCTTTTGCAGG
>DATKWR010000207.1:0-2670 GCA_035529475.1 Sedimentisphaerales bacterium
CTTCGCTGTTCGATGGCCCGGCTGAGCGTGTCCATATTCCTGAGCAGCTCAACCACTTGCGGCCCAGCCTCTTTCGTGTGGCCTTTCAAAATCGCATCTGCCTGCAGGTACGTCAATCGCTGCGTCGAGCGTATCACCGAATTGGCGAAACGCCGGCCCAGAATATTTCCCTGCTCGTCATATGTCAGATACGCGCTCTTGACAAATCGCTTCTGGCCGGGCTGGAGACTACATATACCGTTGCTCAAAATCTCGGGCAGCATCGGGATGGTTTTGCCGGGCAGGTAAATGCTGTTTCCCCGCACCTTCGCTTCGGCGTCCAGCGGCGAATCGTCGGTCACGAAGCAACTAACGTCGGCGATGTGGACGCCCAGGACCCAGTTGCCGTCGGAATCCTTTTCGATGCTGATCGCGTCATCGAAATCTTTCGCGTCCGGCGGGTCTATCGTGACGATTACTTTGTCGGTGATATCTTCACGCCGGCCCGGTTTTTCGGGGTTGAACCGCGCGGCTGCCTGACGCGCCTGCTCGATACAGCCGGTGTCGAACTCGCCCGGCAGGTGGTACTGATGGATGATCGACCGTATCTCGGTTTCATATCGTCCCGCTTTGCCGAGCACTTCGACGATAACGCCGCGCGCCAGGTGTTTTTCCGTCGGGTAGGTAAGGATCTCGACGACGACTTTGTCCTTTTCCTTAGCTCCTTTGGCGCCCACGTCATCGACGGAGATGGGCTCGATGAAGCTTTTGCCGTCCGGCTGAACGAGCCAGGCTTCCGGGTGTTTGACCAGGACGCCGACGAATCTGTTCCTCGCCCGTTCGAGAACTTCGATGATTTCGCCCGTGTAGCGCATTTGTCCGCCGCGTTTACCTTTGCGGTTGACCTTTGCGATTACGATATCGCCGGTCATGGCTTCGCCGGTTGCGTCGGGCGGAATGAACAGGTCGCCGTTCGAGTTGGGCTCGCGAGGCACAATGAACCCGAAGCCCCTCGGATTGGCTCGGAACGTTCCGACGATCTGGCCGGCCAGGGAGGGCAGGCTGACCAGATTCCTGGCCCCGATCACGACGTGCCCGGCCTGACGCAGTTGATCGAAGGCCTCCTTGAACTGCGGGAAATCATCCGAGCGGACGCCTAACGCCTTAGCCAACTGGGAGAACTTGACTGGCTCGTAGTCGCTGTGCTTGAGCAGCTTGATTATTTGATTCTTAAATACTTCAGCCATATATCGTACCCATCCTTAGGTAAGCTCATTCCATTACTTCGCGTTTTCCGTTTCTTCCCAGATCGTCTGTTCCAACGGAGGGGACGTGGGGACCTGGCAAGGAATGTAGAATACACCTTTCTCCATGTATCCGCCGTGCTGCAGGATGTTCCATTTGCCCACTTCAACGGTCGCCTCAACGATGTCATCCCACTGGATCAGCGCCGGATAGATCTCACTGATCGCGCGATTCTCAATGGGCAGGTCGCGGAGGATATTCCACTTGTCGGGAATCGCTTTGAGTCCCAACGCCGTCCCCATGATGCCAACGGAGCTGGAAGGGTTGCAGTCGCTGTCACGCCCGCAGCGCATCGAGATGTTCATCGTCTTCCAGAAATCCCCGTCACCGTACAACAACCCCATATAGACGTAAGCACCATTGATACGAACATCGACACCACCGACCCGTTTGCCATCCTTTTGGCCCCATTTCGGTTCGAGCTTACGCCAGGCATCTTCCCAGTTGGGATACTGTTCATGCAGCTCGAGCACGTCCCGGACCATTTGGGCGTAGCCGCTCTCGGCGGGGATGGCTTTCTGGCTGTACTCGGCCAGCTTGTGAGGATCGCTCTCAAAGAAAGCCTCGCCATACATGGCGGCCATGGCCATGCCGGCATATACGCCGTCGCCGTAATTCATGATGTGGCCAACCTTGTCGCCCCAGGCGTTGCTGATCCGGGGCAGGCCCGGACAGATCAAGCCGAACATATCCGCCTCGATCTGAAAATCGATGGCATCCCCCCAGGGGGTATAGCGCGGATGCCCCGATTGTGGCGGCCAGATTCCCTTGAGAAAGTTGCCATAGGCCCCGCGGTTCGCACACCAAACACGGTCCTTATCCAGGTATTTCACCCAATCTTCCGCGATTTCCCGTGCGGTGACGTCCAGGCCGTATTTGCGAATGGAATGCAGAAACATGAATTCGATGTAGAGATCATCCTGGTCCGACATCTGGTCCGGCTGCCATACCTCCCAGTGGCTCAAATCATTCTTCGCCTTGTTCTGGAATTCCGCGCGTTCTTTCTGATCTTTAATGCTCTGTATCTGCTTCTGGACTTCTGGCTTGATTCGATACCAGTCTTTCAGGTCAAACGGGACCATCTGCCCCTGCCACTTGCCCTCGGTCCACTGGCCCCACAAGACCCCCACGGCTTGCCCAATCCATCCTCCCGCCACCTTATCTTTGTACTCGGCCATGCTCAACTCCCGGTACCGAACGGGATTGTCTTGCGCAAAGCTTGCCCCGACGCAACAGACGATCAACAATGCGCTAAGCCCGATCCTGCAAATATTCATAACTCGATCTCCTTGCCTGAAAAACGTATTTTGTATATCGTATAGTGTATCGCGCAAATCGCCAATCGAAAATCTTCCGGATTTCAGCATGATATCAAGTATCACCACC
>DATKWR010000208.1:0-14765 GCA_035529475.1 Sedimentisphaerales bacterium
CAATGCTCCTGGATGGTCAGCACGTCGGCCATCGCCTGGCACGGATGAGAGAAGTCCGTCAGCGCGTTTATGACCGGCACGGTTGCATATTTGGCCAGCTCGGTTACGGTGCTGTGCTCGAAGGTTCGCGCCATGATGCCGTTGACGTACCGGCTCAGGACCCGTGCGATATCTTTGATCGGCTCGCGCTTGCCGATGCCGCCGATGTCTTCGGGCTTGACGTAAATAGCGCTGCCGCCCAGGTCCGTCATGGCCACCTCGAAGCTGATGCGGGTCCGCAGGCTCGGCTTCTCGAAAAGCATGGCCAGCGTTTTGCCGGACAAACAGGAATCGCTTCCGCCGGCCTTGTAGAGGTTCTTGAGATCGGCACTGAGCCGCAGCAGCTCTTCAAGAAACTCCGCCGGACAATCCATGATAGAGAGAAAATCTTTCATTCTTTTTGCCTTTAGCCACAGAGTAGGCTTTTTTGTTTAGCCACAGAGGACACAGAGACCACAGAGAAATTATCTTAATTTAGCCACAGAGAGCACAGAGCACACAGAGAAATTATGTTTTGACTAACTTTGATCTTAACTGCTCATATTCGTCCTGCATGGCATCAGAGTGCCAATTGTAAAAACCCCTTATAGCTTTATTGATATCACAAGAAATACTTGCGAGAACTAACAGTTCGTCACCATCGGGTTCAATGTCGTCTTTGTAAAGAACCGCTTTTGCCTCTCCATCCTCGTATTGCAAAGAGGATAAATCGGTCGTCACATTCCTATTAAGATGAACAGCCCGACAATATTTCATATAGAGTCTTGCATATAATTCCTTCCACTCACTCCCCAGATCTTCATACAATTGCCTAATGTTAGGTAGCTCCTTCACACCCTCCTTTTGATATTTCTCGATATCTCCGTTCACTTTCTCAACATTAGATTCTGTTTCGGGAGTTTGAGGGAGATTTTCAGACAATTTCTTATCTTTTATTAAGCGGGCGTAATCCCATCTTTTGAACCTTTTGTAAACCTCCTCAGATTTAGTTTTTTCGTCTTTTGCGGGGGCATTTAAGGCCCACATCAGAAAAATGTGAGTCTCAACAAGAACTCGCAACAACACATGAGTCGAAAGTATATTTTTGTTTGCTAACGTTGTTAAAGCTCCCTCTGTTTGTTTTCTTGCAGCTAACAAAACACCCATAAACTCACTGTTGAGAGGACCGCGCGGCTTTCTTGCCACGGCCATTGTGGTATGTGTTTGTTCATACCACTTCATTATGGTATTAGCTACAATGCTGAAAATGTCATGATCTTCTTTACTTTCCATTGTATATCTGAATTCTTTGTGGCATTTATTCTCTGTGTCCTCTGTGCTCTCTGTGGCTAAGAACGAAAGTGATTTTCTCTGTGGCTATATCACAGAGAGACGCGTTTAATGCCGTCAATCAATCTCTTTTCCCCAAAGTTGATTATCAGTCCACGCTTGAGGTTTGTTGCCTTGAGATAGGAGAGGGCCTGGGCCAACGCGACTTCCGGCATTTTAGAGAGCGACTTTATTTCGACAACGACTCCATCCTCAACAACAAGGTCGATCTTCTGACCTTTGATGACTCTGCCCTTGTAAATGATATCCGCCGGCACTTGTCTCTTATACTTTATTCCCTGAAGCTCGAACTCATAACATAGTGCTTCTTCATAGATTGCCTCAAGAAGTCCGGGGCCGAGCTCTCGATGAACTTCTATGGCCGCCCCGATTATCTTCTCTGTTAGCTCATCCGCCATTTTACTTTTCTATCTCTGTGCCCTCTGTGCCCTCTGTGGCTAAGAATAAAATTGATTTCCTCTGCGGCTGAAGCCTCATTTAAGTTGAGTCGCTCAAGACGCCGTCGAGGATATCCATTGCCTGGTCGATCTGACCGGTCGTCGCGATCATCGGGGGCATGAATCGCAGAACGGTCTCATGCGTGCAGTTGATTCGCAGACCTTCCTCAAGGCATCGATCGACGATTTTCTTGCCCGGACCGGTCAACTGAACGCCGATCATCAGGCCGATGCCGCGAACGCTTTCGATGTTGGCGTGTTTCTGCTTCAACTGTTCGAGCTTGTCTTTTGCATATTGGCCCAGCTCGACGGCGTGCTCCAGGAGCCTGTCTTTTTCGATGCTTTCGATAACGGCGACGCCGGCGACGCAGGCCAGGCAGTTGCCGCCAAAGGTCGAGGCGTGCTTGCCGGGCACGAGCGAGGCGGCGATTTCCGCCCTGGCCATCATCGCACCGATGGCGACCCCGCCGCCAAGCGCTTTGGCCATCGTGATGATGTCGGGCTCGACGTCGAAATGCTGGTACGCGAACCACTTGCCCGTCCTGCCGATTCCGGTCTGGACCTCATCCAGGATCATGACGGCCCCTTTTTCGTCGCAGAGCCGGCGAATGGCCTGCAAATACCCGGCGTCGGCGATGTTGATTCCACCCTCGCCCTGGATCGGCTCGACCATCACGGCGGCGACTTCGTCGCTGAAAGCGGCCTCGAGCGCCGCAATATCATTGAACGGCACATAAACAAAGCCCGGCAGTAATGGAAGAAAGCCCTCGTGGTATTTCGGCTGAGCGGTGGCCGTGACGGTGGCGAAGGTGCGCCCGTGGAAACTTCCTTCGGCGGTGATGAACTTGTATTTTTCGGATGCCGTGTGCAGCCGGGCCAGCTTCAGCGCCGCCTCGTTCGCCTCGGCGCCACTGTTGCAGAAGAAGCACTTTCCGCCGAAGGCCCGCTCGCTCAACAGCCCGGCCAGCTTACCCTGCGGCTCGGAATAAAACGTATTGTCGATGTGCAGAAGCTCGCCCGCCTGGGTGCGCAGCGCCTCGACGACCGCCGGGTGGCAGTGCCCCAGCCCGCTGACGGCCCAGCCCGGAAACATGTCCAGGATTTTGTTGCCGTCTGCGTCGTACAGGTAGCAGCCCTCGCCCTTGACGATGACCCGCGGCAGCCGCGTGTAATTAGCGATAACGTACTTGCTATAAAGATCAATAGTTTCCTGCGTTGTCATGATTCGTTCCTTTGAAACGGCTAACGTAGGGGCAACCCAATGTGGTTGCCCAGGGCAGGCACGCGGGCCTGCCCCTACGCATTCCTGACTATCTGCGTTCCGATTCCCTTATCGGTATAGATTTCCAGCAGCAGCGAATGGGGTATCCGGCCGTCGATGATGTGCGCTTTCTTGACGCCCGCCTCCATCGCCATCAGGCACGCCTCGACCTTGGGGAACATCGCGTCGGTGATAATGCCGGAATCGATCATTTCCTTGATCTGCGACTCATCCAGGCTCGAAACCCAACTGTTCGGGTCTTCCATCTTCGTGCGTATCCCGTGCGTATCGCTGACCATGACCAGCTTCTCAGCCAGGACCTCGGCGGCGACCTTGCCGGCGGCGCTGTCGGCGTTGACGTTCAGCTTGCCGCCCGCCTTGTCCTTGGCGACCGAGGCGATAACCGGGATTGTACCGTCGGCGCATAATTTCTTGAGCAACTGCCCGTTCACACTCACGACTTTCCCGACTAAGCCAAGGTCGATTTTTCGCCCATCTTCACTTTCCAGTCTCAGCGTCTCGGCGAACAAGGCGCAACTGCCCAGCGAATGCAGCCCCATAGGCTCGCATCCCAATTCGCTCAGCGTTTCGCAGATGGGCGTATTGATCTTGTGCACGAGCGTATGCTCGGCGATGGTCAGCGTTCGCTCGTCAGTATATCGCCGGCCCTGGACCCAGACGGGCTCCAGCCCCGCTTCGTTCATGGCCCGGGTGATGGCCTTGCCGCCCCCGTGGACGATGATCGGCCGCATCCCGACCGTCGCCATAAAAGCAACGTCGGCAAGCAGCTTCTTTTGAAGAGAGATATCGTCCATGACGCTGCCGCCGAGCTTGACCACCACGATCCGCCCGCGAAACCGCCGGATATACTCCATTGCCTCAATCAACGCGCCAGCTTTTGCAATAGCTTCTTCCATGGAAACCACCTTTGAAAAACGCCGCTTGAACAAACCCGGTAGTTTATGAAGGCGCATGTGCTGCGTCAAGCCATAAATGAAGGAATCTGTGCAATGGGGTGTGAATTCGGGGCTAAAATGAACCATCCAGGCGGGCTGGTCGATGCCCGGGCCGTAGAGGTATTTGCGCAGCAGGTTGTTATTGCCGTCTATTACTACCACTTCGACGACCCGTTCGACTACGCTCAGCAGAATTCAGGGGATGCCTTATTTATCTCTCCCTTTAGAGCAGGTAGGGCTGGCCTCGGCCCACCGACTAATGACGAGGGGGTAAGCCGCCACTGCATTGCCGATTGCCGATTCAAATCGCAACTCGAAAATCCAGTTGGCAATGAACCGCCATTGGGCTTAAGATGTGCCCAAATGTTAGGATTGCTTCGAGAATCTATGTGGAAGGACTGAATATGAACAGGGTCTCAGGGATCATGATGATCGCACCGGCGATGGTCTTGGCGTTCTGCCAAACGGAAGTTCTGTCCCAGACGCGCGAAAGGTCGCAAATCCCCGCCGAGGACAAATGGAAGCTCGAAGACCTCTATCCGTCAGAGCAGGCGTGGGATCAGGCCAAGCAGCAGCTCGCCGCGCGGTTCGGCGAAATCACAAAGTCCAAAGGCAAGCTGACCGGTTCGGCGCAGGATTTGCTCGCGTGCCTGGAATTCGACAGCGGCGTTTCCAAGGAATTCGGACGCTTGTTCAGCTACGCCTCCATGAAATCCGATGAGGACGTGCGCGACTCAACGCGGCTCGGGATGAAACAGGAAATGCAGCAGCTCAGCACCGATTACAACTCGAAAGCGTCCTTTATCATCCCGGAAATTGCCCAATTGGACAAACAGCAGGTCGATGCCTTTATGGAGCAGGAGCCGGGTCTGAGAGTCTATAAGATGGCATTGTATGACGTGCTGCGCATGAAGGCCCACACGCTGTCGGAGAAGGAAGAAAAGATTCTGGCCGAAGCGGGCTTATTGGCCGACGGGCCATCCTCGATCTATGGCGTCTTCAGCAACGCGGAACTGCCTTATCCGGAAATCACATTGAGCGACGGCACGAAGGCGCTGCTCACGAAGGCCGGCTACACGCTCTATCGAGCCGTGCCGAATCGCAGCGATCGAGAGGCGGTCTTTAAGGCATTTTGGGACGCCTTTGACAAGTTTGAAGGGACGTTCGGCACGCAGCTTTATGCGAACGTGAAAAAGAACATGTTCTTCGCGCGGGCCCGCGGTTATGAATCCTCTCTTCAAAGCGCGCTGGACAAGGACAACATCCCGACGGAAGTCTATCTGGCTCTGGTCGAGAATGTCACCCATAATCTCGATTCGTTCCATCGCTATCTGAAATTGAAGAAGCGCATGTTAGGCGTAGAGACGCTGGAGTATTCAGACCTGTATGCGCCGGTGGTCAAGGGCATCGAGTTGAAATACACTCTCGACGAGGCGAGGAAGCTGGTACTGGACGCGGTCGAGCCGTTAGGGGCGGACTACCGCCGCGTCGCGGCAAAGGCGTTCGACGACCGGTGGATCGATGTTTATCCGTCGCCGGGCAAGCGGGCCGGGGCCTACTCCAACGGCAGCGCGTACGATGTTCATCCCTATATCCTTTTGAACTACAACGACCAATACGAGGACGTCAGCACCCTCGCCCACGAGCTGGGCCATACGATGCACAGCTATTATTCCAACAAGAGCCAGCCTTATCCGACGGCCGACTACTCGATCTTTGTCGCCGAGGTGGCTTCCACCTTCAACGAAGCCCTGCTGATTCACAAGATGCTTCAGGAAATCAAGGACGATGACGTCCGGCTGTCTCTGCTGATGAACTACCTGGACGGGCTCAAAGGGACGGTTTTCCGCCAGACGCAGTTTGCGGAATTCGAGCTGCGGATGCACGAGAAAGCCGAACGGGGAGAGCCTTTGACGGGAGAGGCCCTGACGAAACTCTACGGTGACATCCTGAAGAAGTACTACGGCCACGAAGCGGGCGTGTGCCGGATAGACGATTTGTACGCGGTCGAATGGGCCTATATTCCACATTTCTATTACGACTTCTACGTCTATCAGTATTCGACGTCTTTCACGGCCTCGACGGCGCTGGCGGAGAAGGTCCTGAGCGACGAGAAGGACGCCGTAGAGAAGTACGTCGCGTTTCTGTCCGCGGGAGGATCCGAATATCCCATCGATTTGTTGAGAAACGCGGGAGTCGATATGACCGGCGCCGAGCCGTTCAACAAAACGATGGCGGCGATGAATCGGACGATGGACGAAATCGAAGCGATTCTGGAGAAGAAAAACAAGCCGTAGAAAACGCCCGTTTCGTGGATCACACACAGGATGAGGCATGAATTCCGATAGCTTTGTCACGACAGAGGGCTTGACGAAGGTTTATTCGTCGGGCGCGATTCAGGTCGTTGCTCTCGATGATGTGAGTCTGTCCGTGGCAGAAGGAGAATTCCTGGGCGTGGCAGGGCCTTCGGGCTCGGGCAAATCCACCCTGATGAATCTCCTGGGCGGCCTGGACACACCCTCATCCGGAAACATCAGGGTCCGGGGCAGGCAGATCTGCGAGCTGAACAAAGAGGAGCTGGCCCTGTACCGCCGGCATCAGGTCGGCATGATCTTCCAGTCGTTCAATCTTATTGGGTCCTATACGGCCCTGGAGAACGTGGCGTTTCCCCTGCTTTTTGCCGGCGTGGCCAAAAGAGAGCGAAACGCCAGAGCCGAGCGGGTACTGGAAGAGGTGGGCTTGCTCGCTCGTAAAGACCACCGCCCGTCGGAGCTTTCCGGCGGCGAGCAGCAGAGGGTGACGATTGCCCGGGCGCTGATCAACCGGCCCAGGATTCTGCTGGCCGATGAGCCTACCGGCAACCTCGACAGCGCCACCTCGAAGCAGATTGTCCAGATTCTGGCGGACCTCAACAAAAATCAGGGCTTGACCGTGATCATGATTTCGCACGAACAAGCCCTGCTGGCCCAATTCGCGGATGAGCTCGTGCAGCTTTGCGACGGCAGAATCGTCCAACGCCAAGAGATGCGGTAAAAAGCCAATGAGAATCTCCGATTATATCGAACAGTCGTTTGCCAATCTGTGGAAGAGAAAACTGCGCACGATTCTGACCACGTGCGGCGTGGTGATTGGGGTCGGGGCGCTGGTCTGCATGTTTGCCTTCGGCAAAGGTATCCAGAAGAGAATCACCGAGCAGTTCAACAAGGTGGACCTGTTCAATTACATCAACGTTTCGATACGCAATCGGGGCGGCGGGCCCGGGGGTTCTTCCGATCCCGATGATCCTGACGCCGGGGGCAGGCACGCCGCGGCCCCTGTAGATGCGACGGATCCTGGTGCTCCCAGACTTGATGCGCAGTTCCTCGAAGAAGCAAGAAAGATCGAAGGTGTGGAGGCGGTGTTTCCCGAGTTGCGTTTTCCCGCTCAGATCTGTCTGGGCGACAAGGAGCAATTCACGCTCGTCCAGGTACTATCCGCAGACGTCTTGCGCTCGGGTCCGATCCCATTACAGGCGGGGCGATGTTACGAGCCTGGTGAGCCAAACGAATTGATTCTCACCGATTCCATGCTTCGGCGCCTGGGCGTGAACGAGCCGTCCAAATCGCTCGGCAAGGAGATTGAGGTAGCCACGCTGACCCTCGATTTCAGTCTCGCGAGGCTGCTTCGGATGGTCTTATCGAGAGATGGGCAGGGTCTTCCGTTCGCTCGTCAGAGCTATCGATTTACGATTGTGGGCGTGGCTGAACGGCTGCCCTTTGGCGGAATGGGCGATGTGTACGTTCAGCCGGAGGCGGCCGGCGCGATGCGAAAGCTCTCACTGACGAGCATTTGGGAGTTCTTCCAGCCGGCGGGCGAAACGGCAAGCTATCCGACGGTGACTCTCCGGGTCCGCTCGCCCAGGTACGTCGCGCCGGTCAAGAAGGAGCTGGAGTCGCGAGGTTTGCGGACATTTGCGCTGATGGATCAACTGGACGAGATGCGGACCGGCTTTCTCATCATGGACATGTTTCTGATCGCCGTGGGCATGATCGGGATCACGGTGGCCTCCCTCGGTATCGTCAATACGATGGTGATGTCCATTCTGGAGAGATACAAAGAGATCGGAATCATGAAAGCCATCGGGGCGAGCGATAAAGACGTGAAAAAAATATTTTTCTTCGAATCCGGCGTCATAGGCTTTGTGGGCGGTATTCTCGGGCTGGCCTTAGGGTGGATTGTGAGCATGCTCATCAACCTGATTGTCAACAGTTTCGCAGCCAAACAGGGCGTCCCTTACATGGACTACTTCAGCTTTCCCTGGTGGCTCTGCCTGGGGGCGATTGTGTTCTCGGTATTGGTGAGCCTGCTTGCCGGCATCTATCCGACGCTGCGAGCGGCCCGGGTCGATCCGGTCGTGGCGCTGCGGCACGATTGATGCGGTCGCTACGGCGCCGGAAGTTCACCAAAAAAAACTCGCAAAACACAGGGTGCGGGGTTATACTATGGGTGAGGTTCCGGGGCGTGAGAACCCGCCGCACCCGCGAGAAGGTTTTTTCGCAACAGGCGGACTTCTTGCGATAACGCAGAGTCTGACAGGAAGGTGTTTGAATGATTTAGGGAGGAGTACCATGAGAACAAGACTCGTTTTCTTTTCCACGCTGGCCGTTCTCATCATGATCGCATTCGCCGTGGTCATCGTCAAATCGAGCAACGCGCCGCCGAAGGCCGAAGCGAACGCGGTCACAACGCAGGAGGACACGCCGGTCCGGATTACCCTGGCGGGCAGCGATCGAGAGGGCGATCCCCTGACGTACAGTGTGGTCGCCGGCCCCTCCCACGGGCGACTGAGCGGCACCGAGCCGAACCTGGTCTATAGTCCCGAGGCGAACTTTAGCGGATCGGACAGCTTCACCTTCAAAGTCAACGACGGCAAAGCCGACAGCCCCGAGACCGCCGTGTCCATTGCGGTCACACCGGTTAACGACCTGCCGACCGCCAATGACGACACCGCCGCGGCGGAAGAAGACACTCCGATCATCACGATCGACGTACTGGCCAACGACACGGACCCGGACAACGGCCGGCTGTTGGTCGTCAGAGCCTCCCAGGGCGCCAACGGTTCGGTCACTATCAATACCGACAGCACGTTGACGTACGCGCCCAATAAGAACTTCTGCGGAACCGATACGTTCAGCTACACGCTCAGCGACGGCAAAGGCGGAACCGACAGCGCGACGGTGAGCGTGACAATCAGCCCCGTCAACGATGCGCCTAAGATTACCTCAAGACCGGTAGAGACGGCGCGAGTGTGGGCGCTCTATACCTGCGATGTTGAGGCCAAAGACCCCGACGTCCGCGATTCGCTCACGTACTCCCTGCTCAAATGTCCCGAAGGCATGACGATTGACGCGACGACGGGGCTTCTCGAATGGACGCCGACCAGCGCGCAGGCGGGGACCTACGATGTCGAGGTCAGGGTCGCCGATGATTACAAGATCCGCGCCTCGGACACCCAGGCTTATAAGCTAACGGTGACCTCGCTGAGATCACCTCTGACGACAACTCTAACTGTGGCGGATTGCTTCGGCCAAAAGGGTACCGAGAAGCTCTCCGCGAAGGACAAGGTCCCCGTCGTCCAGGCCAGCGATAACAGCCGGTTTGAGACCGAGCCGCGTTCAAACACGTGCTACGATTTCTGCGACGCTTCCATTCCAAAGGGCGCGGCCATCAAATCGGTCGTCGTTTACGTGGAACATTTCGAAGACCCTGAGTTTGCCGCGGGACGGCTTGAGTGGTCCGTAGGGACAGGCTGGCCGGCCAAACCGGTCGTCTGGGCATCCGTCGAGGCCCCGGTTCGCCAGGGAGAGAGCAAAGAGGCAATGGATTCCTGGGACGTGACAAGTTCGCTGGAGACACCCGAGAAGGCAAACTCCCTTCAGTTGCAGGTTCGCAACAACGACGGAGCCGGCAACAGGAAAACATCCGTCGATTACATCTATGCCGTCGTTGAATGGTATTGATTTTTCCAGAAAATGTCGCGCCGTCGCGCAACTCGATTTGGCACGCGGCAAAACATCAAGTATAATTTAATAGAGCGAACGAAGCGAAGACAACCGGGGGGCGGAAAAATCCAACGGCGTTCGGGGTGGACCCGCGGTTTCTGCTTCGTGCGGTCCCGGGGCGATAAGCTGCCGGGCGGCGTCATAATACTCCTTTCTTCAATGGGGGGCTGGTCACCTGGGTCAGCCCTCAATTTTTTTGCGCCGCACACAGCCGTTCTTCAATCCGAATCTCCCATTTCCGTCCCGTACAGCAACCCTTTAGAAGAGCATCTGACGGCATGGACGTGACACGTATTTGCCGTCGTCATTTCCAGCGGAACGGCTCTGCAAAAGGACTCCATCGCTGCGATGCGCCCCGAAAAAACCAGAGCCGGCTGCGACTCCAATCACGCCCGTGGTCCTAAAAAGACTCCATTCCCAGCCCATCAAAGACACATTTGAGAGAAATCCCGATCTCCCCGGCTTGTGAACGCCAAAAACTCTTGACTTTTGTGGAGTAATGCGGTAAACTTATGTTCATAAGTCGTACATGGGGGTTTTCAATCGGTATGGGGGGTTCTCAAGTTTTCCTTTTTTGAGTTCCCAAGTTTCTCTGGTTAGCGGCTTGATCGTGTAGTATCCGCTGTGGGGGGCCACAGCAACATCGTCCGGCGCAAGTGCTGGATTTGGGGTTCCATGTTGGGAGAAGGAAAATGATGAAGTCAACGAAGCTATCCGCAATTATTTCCGCAGCGTTCATCATGGCGGTCCTGCCGTGCGCGGCAAGAGCATACCCGGTCAACACCGTGGAGATCGTCAATACCGGCAACGCTGCCAGTGAGATCGTCACGGTCTCGGGCGGCGGCCTCAGCGGCGTCGATGTCTATGCCGGCGTCTATACGCTCGACAAAACCAACGGCGCCGGTGAAGGAAAATTCTGGCCCAACGGGACAGTCAACGCTTTCTGCACCGAGTTGAGCGAAGCGGCGCCGGAGATCACCACCAAGTACAATGTGATCGGTCTGGAGGAAGGACCTCTCAGCGCAGCGATGGGAGGGGAAAAGGCCGGATACATCAGCGAGCTTTGGGGTAGATACTTTGATTCAAGCTGGACCGGCAGCGGGTCCTTCACGTGGCTGCAGAACGCCCAGGCGTCGGCGTTTGCCACGGCGATATGGGAAATCGTCTATGAGGATCTTCCGGTATCGCCGCTGAAGTGGGACGTCAAGATCGACGGGACGTGGGGCGCCGGAGGGTTCAGCACCACGTTCGGCGGCGCTGCGCTGGCCAATAAGTGGCTTCATTCGCTCGACGGGACCGGCCCGATGGCGAACCTTCGCCTGTTCGGCTCCAACGGCAGCCAGGACTACATTGCCGAAGTGCCGGAGCCGGCCACGATTGCCCTGCTTGGCCTCGGCGGCGTCTGGAGCCTCATGCGAAGACGACGAACGGCATAATAACGATAAGAGGGGGCGGGCGCGCTGCCCGCGCGGGGGGCGAACATCTCTGCTCTCGCGGTTCATTCAGTAATCTTCGGAAGGGAAAAGGATATTCTCGGTTTGTTCAAGAACGTTGACGGGGGACGAAGGCCGAGCGATTCGGTGATCGGCAGAAAGGAGGGACGCCCATGAAGTACCGTCGTCATTAACTTGACGGACCCGCAAAAAAGACAACGTCGCCGCGGGACTTTCGCGGCCTGAAGCATAAGAACCTGAAAACATGACACTCCAGGAACGGGGGGAATGAAATGAAAAGGCTCGTAATAATGATTCTTACATTGGTGCTCTGTGCGGGGACTTCGGCCCTGGCTACACCCAGCATCGCATTCAGTCCCGATGCGGGTACGGCGGGCGGCTGGACCTACGACGGAGCGGGGACACTCAGTTTCAATCAGTACGTGGCCGTTGACACGGCCATGAGCAGCAACGCCGATGCACTGGTTGGCGCGCTGGTGTATGTCCCCACCTTGAGTGTGTACGAGAGTTTCGATGGCTCCTACACGTTGAAACCCCTGGGCAGTTCGGTCCTCACGATTCAAGGCCAGGACGGCACGATTTATCTGAAGGCCACGCTCACCAAGGGCGACCTGGTTCCCGTCGGGACCATCGGGGCCGCATACACCAACTTCACGTCGGATATTAAGGACGTCTATGTCACCAACGCGGGCAAGGCCCTTGGCTCTGCCGCGCTGAGTGCCATCGTCAATTCGGGTACATCCACACTCGATTTCGAGCTTTCCCTGCAGGGCGGAAGCGGAACCAACTATCATAGCCTGACCCAGATGCTGGCCGGCGGTTTCGTCGGCGGCAACGGTTTCAGCGGCGCCATGTCGATCCCGGAGCCGGCGACGATCGCGCTACTGAGTCTCGGCTCATGGGCCCTGTTGAGAAAACGCAAAACATAAGACATCATGCAATCCATTCGCCAGACGGGGCTGCGAGCGCTTTGGCCGCAGCCCTTTTTCTATTGCAGGGCACTCGCGACAAGCGAGCCTGAAGGTCACAGATTCCAGTTTTTGGAACCCTTGACGAAGCTGTGCTGTACCACGATACCCACCAGCGTTGGAGCCATGAGCACAACGGGCAGGAACCATCTCAAGGTGAATACCATAGACTCGACCTGTGGCGCCGTTTTCGGATAGATATAGAGCAGCGCCAACGATCCGGAAACAATCAACCCGCTGCCCCACATGCTGGCAAAGAGAATGACCGCGGTCTTGAAAACGATAAAGGAGATCATCCCGCCGCCGACCACCCCGATGAGCCCGCCGGCCCAGATGTACTGTTCGGTCAAACCACACGCATACCACGTTCCGGACGTGATAATTCCACCGGCGGCCGCGCCCAATATGCACACGGCCCACCGCATCAGCGGCACCGACAGCACCGCCAGCACGCCCATGCCCACCAGGCCGCCCGCCAATTGATTGTTCGGGCCGATAATCCTCTGCGTGATGGTCATTCCAAGAACCAGGCCCAAAAGCCCGAAATTGATGACGACCAACACTTTAAAAACCCGCCACCCGTAAAAAAGACAAACCACGCCGAACGATATAAAGGTCAATGCTTCGAGCCGGTTCAGCGATGTGATTTGTCCCCAGAACCAGTCAATCGGAACAACGGTTCCTCCCGCAGCCTCCCGGCTTGAATTTTCAACGGCCTGTGCGAGGATGGTCACGCAATCCATTAGGCTCTCCTTGATGTTCGTTTCGGCTTCTCACGCCGGGCCGGGCCGATTCTTATGCAGCCGCGATGTCCGAATCACGTCGCGCCCCGCGCGATTGACGCATCACGTCCAACTTCATTACCCCGTGCGCCAGCTCCTGTGTTTTTCTTGAGTTGTTTCTTTCTGTCCGCCGGCTTTTCTTGGCCGGGTCCCCTGCTTTTTCGCACCTCGACAGAGCAGAAGCTGCTCAACGGTTCCGAACAGCGCCATAGCCGTGAAAACCCCGGCGTAAATCAGCGGACGGCTCGAAATTCGGCTCACCGGTCCGGCCCCTTTGTACAATAACAGCAGAATCATGCCAACAGAGATCAGTATCGTTCCCAGGACCGAAAAGCACAACGCCGCAGTCGGACGCCACAACGCAAACCCGCCGACGAGAACAATCACAGCTAACAACGCTATTATCGCCCATTTCTGCACCGGCATCTGCCACGCGGCCCGTTTAATACTTCCGCCAACGTCAAGCGCGTATGCTTTGAGCTCTTCCATGCCTGCTGCGTCCCGGCCGGTGGTGGTCCGAGCGGATGCACCATCGTGATTTGCCGCACTGACGGCCTGCGGACTTTCGATGTATGGCCCGGCCAGCACAGCAAAGCCGATGGCTCCCGCCAATGCCGCGGCCAGCACCGTGATAAAGACCCTTTCAAATACCCTTGCGATCACCGCCGCCACAACCGCCGAGGCGGCCGTAGGGGCGACGCCATTGCCAATCAAGACAAAACCCAAAATGCCTCCGGCGACTGCCCCGGCAATCGCGACCCACAGTTTTCTAAGGCTCAACCCGCCCAGCCAGACAAACAACCCGACCCCGACCGCCGCAGCCCCAAGGCCGATCAGGACCAGAGGCCTCAGCCGCGCCGCCTCGCCTACGGTGGACTCGAAATTCTGGAGGATCTCAAGCATAACACCGTTTTCAGCCGTGCTGATGCGACACTCTTCGCGTACTCCTATTTATCGGCCCGTTCCCACCATTTTCGTTAGATACTCCAGCGATTCACCAATACAAGGCCCGCAACAGCGATTCCGAACGGGACCACACAGCCTTCTTGCCCAGCTTAACACAATCGACGGCGATTAGCAACCACGGCGAAGGTACAAAATTGGCTTTGTTTAGTAGCATGGGCATCCTGCCCATGAATGAATAATCAAGGTGGCCACATGGCCACCTGGCCACCTTCCCCTCGGTTTTAACGAATCGTGCAGGTTCCTCCAAGTGTGGCAGAGGCAGCCAACAGGACAACGTCAGCGGCTCGGCGAGCGCGGAGAAGCCTTTCAGTAGTCCTTAAACCCTCTCATCCATTGGGGCCAGTCTGAAGGCACGACGCCGCCTGCTTTGGTCCAGGCGTTTGCCTTATTAAATCCCCGATACCAGTTGAGCGTCCAGAGCTCTTTGAGCCCGACCTTTCTGACGGACCAATCCATGAAAAGGCCGTTTATGAACCCCGTGTGCCGGTTGATGCACACCCGCTTCATCTCACCGTTACCTCCAGTTTTTACC
>DATKWR010000209.1:0-3769 GCA_035529475.1 Sedimentisphaerales bacterium
TCCCGAAGCCGACGGCTCGATTTGCGGGCGGGTGGCATCCTCAAGCGGAGCTTGGGGATGGTTTTTCGCAGGCGGTCCATGCCCAAAGGCTGCGCCTTTGAGCCTGCCACCCTTCGGCGTACAGCCTGGAACCAGCGCAGCGGCGACTACCAGAAACACAAACGCCTTCGCGCCAAGAGTATGACCTGTTTTCATGCGTCGTCCTTGCGCCGAATCTCAGACGTATTCCCAATCCTTGAGCCACTGATAGTTGTCAGGCAATGACGCCCACGCACGTTCCATCGTCTGGTCCAGCTCCGCCTTTTCCTGCACGTCGAGCTGGCGGCGTTCCTTGACGGCCAGCGCCACGTTATCGACCTGCTGGACGCTGATCAGCCCCGGCATCGGCGCGGTGATGGCCTGGTTGCAAAGGATGTAACGAATCGCCAGGCGTGCGGTTCTGCTGTCCTGCTCGGCGAAGGGGCTGTCGGGCGAGCCGTCACCTTTGAATACGGAGTTGCTCGCAAAAGGCTTGATGCCGAACCAGCCCACGTCGTATTTCTTCAGCGTGGCCCAGAGGCCGGACTCGTCCTCGATAACTTTGGTCTTGGCGGTGTACGGAGTCAGGATGACTTCAATGTGGTCCGAGTACTTCTCGATGATCTGCTTGAGGTGAGGCCGGTCGTGCGAGGAGAACCCGACGAAGCGTGCCCGGCCGGTTTTCTTCGCCCAGTCGAGGGCCTTGACGGCCTCTTCGACCTCCGCCTCAGTATGCTGTCTGCTATCGACCAGCAGGCTGTTCCGCCACAGATCGACATAGTCGAGGCCCGCCTCTTTCATCCCTTCGTCCAGACCCTGCTGGAGCTTCTTGGCCGAGCGCCATTCTTCAAACCGGCTCTCCTTGATGTGCCACGAATAGCCGAAGAACATCTTGTCCCGTCGGCCCTTGAGCGCCTTGGCGTAGGCCAAAATTTCCTCCCGGCAGCAGGCGTCAACATAGTTGAACCCTCGCTCGATACAGCGGGTCACAACGTCGTAGCGGTTTTGCTGGAATACGGGATTGTCGATGCTCGTGGTCATCCAGCCTTCCGGCTCGTTGCCGCCAATGACTTTGACCAGCCGCTTCCAGTGCCCGCCCAAGGCAACCGACGAGACCATCAGGCCCGTCCGGCCGCACCGGCGATATTCCATATCGGGGTTATAGTTGAGGATTTTGCCCGTGTCGGTCTTTCCCTGCTCTTGGCCGCGAGCACTGGCCGACAGCGAGATTCCTGCGCCGATAGCGGCACCGGCCACTGCACTGTCCCGCATGAATTGACGACGTGTAAGCCTGCTATCCATTTTCTGAGCCTCCAACAAAATGTCCTGTACACTTTCTGCTCGCTGATACTACCAGAGAACGCTGGCGGTTTCAAGAGAATAAGTACCCCCCGCTCCAGTCCTGGGTCGGGTGTCTTGGGTCCTGGGTCGGGTGTCTTGGGTCTTGTGTCTGGGGTCCTGAGTTGCTAATATGCGGCATCGAACCAACTTTACGGTACGCCCCCGATGGGGGAAGAATTATCTTGGAGGTATTCGCAGCAGATGAAAATGACACGTCGAACCGCGATAATCTGTGTATGCCTGGCAGCCGCTTTCACGATGACTCGATCTGCCCCGTCGCAGGCCGAGAACTGGCCCGGCTTTCGAGGGCCGGGCCGTCAGGGCATATCGAATGAAAAAGACGTTCCTCTCGAATGGAGCCAGAGCTCGAACATCGCATGGAAAACACCCATTCCAGGCGAGGGCTGGTCGTCGCCCATCGTGTTCGACGATCGCGTATTTGTAACAACGGCGACGGACGGGGGCACCTCGTTCCACCTGCTGTGTCTCGATCGCAAAAGCGGGGCCATCCTCTGGGACAAGGAAATCTTCAAGCAAGAAGCCGGGCATAAGCAGAAGTTCAATTCATACGCATCTTCCACGCCGGTCACTGACGGCCAAAGAGTGTTCGTTATGGCCGCGAGTGGAAGTATCGCCGCGGTTTCGATGGAAGCCAATGTTGCCTGGACCAATCGCGAGGTTGAGTTCTTCGGCGAGCATGGGCTGGCGGTCTCGCCCATATTGTACAAAGAGCTTCTGATCGTTGCCTTTGACGGCAGCAGTTCGGGCCCCGACCCGAAGCTCGGCTGGCAGAAACCGTGGGACCAGGCCGTGATTCGCGCCCTCGATAAGAATACCGGAGGCGTTCGCTGGGAAGGCCGGCGGGGCTTGTCGCGCATTGCCCACGTCTCGCCGCAAATCCTCCGCCAGGACGGCAAAGACCAGCTCGTCAGTTCGGCCGGTGACGTCGTGCAGGGTTTTGACCTCGAGACCGGCAGGAGGATTTGGACCGCCTCAAGCTCCGGCGAGGGTGTCGTCCCTTCGGTTGTCATCGGTGAGGACCTCGTCTTTACGACTTCGGGATTCGGCGAGTCAGCGATTCGCGCCGTCCGAACGGGCGGCCAAGGCGACGTCACCGGCACCCACATCGCATGGGAATCGACGCAGGACGTCTCGAAGGTGCCATCAATGCTCTACGCCAAACCGTTGCTCTTCCTGATCACCGAGACCGGCGTGGCCAAGTGCCTGACGGCCGCAACCGGCCAGGTCATTTGGCGAGAGCGTTTGGACCCGAAATACTCGGCCTCGCCCGTCTGGGCGGAGGGCAGGATATATTTTCTCTCGGAGAAAGGCACGACCACCGTAGTCGAAGCGGGGCCTGAATTCAAAATTCTCGCGCAAAACGAGCTCAATGAGAAATGCTGCGCGAGCATAGCGATCTCGCAGAAGCAGATTTTCATCCGCTCAGAGCACAACATCTTCTGCATCGGCGCCAAATAGAAAACAGACGGAGCAACACTCATGATCAGAAACAATCGGATCGGTGGGCCAAGGCCCACCCTACATGGCGTAATGGTGGCTTTCGTGTTTGCAGCCTCTGGCGGCGTCTTTGCCGAGACCTCCCACGTGTGGGAGAAGACTGAGATCACCCTGCAAGCGAGCACATCATACGAAAATCCCTACACCGACGTGGAGGTCTGGGCCGATCTCGAAGGTCCTGCGTTCAAGAAACGCTGTTACGGATTCTGGGATGGCGACAATACCTTCCGCATTCGCGTTCTGGCCACCGCCCGCGGCACGTGGACGTGGAAGACCGGGTCGAATCAGAACGACGCCGGGCTGAACGGCAAGACGGGCCGGTTCACCGCAACAGCGTGGGACGAGACGGCAAAAAGAGAAAATCCGTGCCGGCGAGGCATGATCAAAGCCTCCGCTAATGGTCATGCCTTCGAGTACGCCGATGGAACGCCCTACTTTCTTCTCGGCGATACCTGGTGGGCGACGCCAACCTTCAGGTACCCTTGGTACGACGACGACAAGACGCGCCCCCTGGGTCCGGGGGCCGGGCTCAAAGATTACCTGACGTTTCGCAAGAACCAGGGGTTCAACTGCATCGCCATGATCGCGGCATTTCCAAACTGGGCCAACGACGGCAAACCCAGATCGCTCAAGACCGCCGACGGTACAATCTTGCGCGCCGCCTGGCAGCAGCCCGGCACACAAAGCGCCAAAGACATGCACGATGAGGATGGCAACCGCGCATTCTTCTTCCCGGGAAAAGTGCCGGATCACGAAGACACGTTCCCGGATCTGGACCGCATCAATCCGCGGTACTTTCAAAATCTCGACAAGAAGATCGATTATCTCAACGCCAACGGCTTTGTTCCCTTCATCGAAGTCTCGCGGCGTGACATCGGCCAGGGCTGGAAGA
>DATKWR010000210.1:0-3850 GCA_035529475.1 Sedimentisphaerales bacterium
AGTGCCACCGTTAGATAACGGTTATATAACGGTTAAGCTTACCTCTCTCGCGCGCGGGCGCGTATGGGTCCCCATGAATTTTGACACAGTGTGTCAATTTTTGGTCGCCCTCTCGCGCGCGGGCGCGTATGGGTCCGGCCCAGGCTACCCCGGCGAAAGTGTCTCGGCCAACTCCGCCGGCAAAGCTTCGGCCTTGAGCTTCTCGATTTGAGAATACAATTGCTTGCCCTGCCTTCTCGCCGCTTGCAGCTTCAGGATCGATTCAGGGTCCGCTTGTTGGACGGCGAGCTCACTGAGTCGCACGTGCTCGGCCTTGATCTCGTGCAGTTTGCGGGCAAGGATATCGCCGCCCTGCAGCAGCCGACCGGCCTCATCATACTGCTCGGCGACGGCATCGAGAGCGGTCTCGGTTCGAGCCTTGAGTTTGCGGTACGTCAGAAGCTTGTTTCTCGCATCGGCGCTTTTAGTTTCGACCGCAGCATAGAGACCGTCGATCTCTGCCTGCAAACGCACAAGTGCTTCGATATGCCGGTGAATTGCCAAGGCCAGGTTTGCCATGATGGGTGATTCTACCATCAAGTTGGCGGCCGGTCAAGGCGGCGCCAGGCCGGGAGGATGGCTGGGCCACAAGGGAGAAGCCAGTTGGCCTCTACTGGCCGCTCGCTTCGATAAGGTCTTTGATCTGCCTTTTCACGTCCGCCGGCAGCCCCGGCCAGGCTCGAATCACCATTGCCAAAGCCGGATCATCGTGCCTTGTGTGCGCCGTATTCTGCGCTGCGGTTTCGTCTAATTGGCCTTTGGATGCAGAATTCGCAGGAAGTTCGATTCCCTTCGTCTCCATTTGTAAGTTCTGCACTGGGCGGCAATCAGGCCCCCTAACCTCAGCTTGAAGCTGTCGCCCTGTTTGAGACTGGTTTTGCCCAGCCCGTCTTGTGGGTTCCTTCCGGCCCGACAAAGAGGATTCTCCTGCGCCGGCCCGGTCTCGTGAAATTGAGGCCATATCACACCTGCTTTGGTTAGAGCGAACAAAGTTCTTTCGCATACACCCAGGCTCCACGCCGCCTCTCGTTGCGTCAGGAGCAACCGCTCGACTGTGCCTTGCCGGTTTCCGTTCATGGCTCGACCCTTCTCAGTTCCGACGTCCCCATCCACGCTCAACGCGATCCCATCCCCGCTGTAATGACCGTCAAAGCTCGCCGGCAACGCCGTGTTCTCATCCATCAGGCTCGTGTGCTCCAACCGCAGCGTCACTCCCGTCTGGCCCGTCAAATCCACGTGCAGAAGCGCCTCGTTCAGCGAGCTTGCGCTGTTGTCCGTCGTGTCATCCAGCCGCAACCGGCCGGCGACCACCTCGATCCGCCCTTCCGCATCCGAATAGTACTCCCAGCCCTGGGCCGCACCCGGCTTGCCTAAACTAAAGTCCTGGCTGTGCGGTACCGCCTGGACCAAAGTCCCCATCACTCGGCCCGTGATGCGGAAATTGAACGGACTCTCGTCAGAGTCGTTGGTCGCCATCGAAACGTCTCCGGTCTTGGTGCCGGCCGTCGCGGTATCCAACTGCACTGTGAAGGTATCCGAGTCGCCGGGCGCCAGGCTGGCAGCGTCAAGAAGAAAATGGAAAAGAATTCAGCCGGCCGTGTCACAATGGTGCATCTGTTTGCTCTCTGCGCAAACCCGGAGTGTGACGCGAGCGGGGTTTTTCATTTTGAAAATGTGGTTTGCCTGTCACCCCTCTCGCTGTTTATTGTGGTAACTACGTATCTTTGTGAATTTGTATTTTCTGCCCAACACAAGCACAGATTTTGGACATGGGCTTGGCAGTTTTCACGAAGCGAAATCCGGAGTACAGGGACCGATCCACAAGCTGCTTTCCACCCATGTTGTTGGGGTCAGGCAGAAGAGAGCGGGACTATGCACGAAGAGTGCTTAGTCCGCACATAGGCAAGAATCTTATAAGTGCTGCTTGAAACCTCATATGTTATATGCTAACATATTATAAGTTTCTGTGCCGGACGACGCAAAGACGACAGGAACAGCATCCGGCATCGGTAGGAGGAAAGTGATGACCATCCAAAATGGCCGAAAGCATCTCTCGGCGGCAGAACTCAGCGCCGTGTTATCATACGTGAGAACCCGGGCCGACTTGGCCAGGCAGAAGGGAACGACACGAGCCTTTACAGCAGGGTCCGTAGAATTAGCCGAGAGGCAGGGGTAGGTAAATTGAGTCCTGCTGCCCTGCGTCGCACCTACGTCCAGCAGCTTTACAAGGCCGAGGGGGACTTGAGATATGTCCAGCAGCAAGCCGGCTATGCGAGTCGAAGGTCAATTGCGAAGCACGTCAAAGTCAACAGGGACCCGGATAACGCCGATGGAGATTGTGTGAAAACGCCGGAGAGAACTCCAACCGGGCCGAGAGCTGCAGACCTCCTGCACACGCCGACGTGTGAAGCTTGCGGGACGATCCTCGCGAATGGCCGCGGCGAGCGAATCGAATCCGGGCAGCTTCTCTGTGATGGATGTCTGAAATATTTCCATCGGGCTTAGCAGCCAAAATGAAGGAAGAATAGAGATGAAACAACGAATGCTTCTGCTGATCATATACACCATAGCTGCCTTTATTGCCGGATGCGCCCGGCCCTGTTTCTACCAGGCAGGCAAGAGCCTTGAGCAGTGCCGACGTGACCTGCTTGAATGCCTCCGGTCGGCCCGCCCTGAATTGTGCATGCAAACCAGAGGGTACCAGTACCAGGATGCAGGTGAGTTGCCGCGAGGCCATGAGAGAGCCAAGATCGTCGCACGGTCCGGGCAATACTGGATCCTCGATGGACTCGGCATGCCCTCTGATACCCGAGGAGTTTCATCTAAACCCGAACCTCGAACAGATGATTCGGGGATACCCCAGGGAAGAGTCGTCGAATACCGGGTCGAGCGAGGTGACTTGGGAACATTCAAAGTTACTCTGGTGTATGAAGGCGATTAGATCGCTTGCTGAAAGACAAGATCAACATCCGTGTAGATCTTTGCCCTGTCGAGAACCTTAGGCTGCGCCACTGACTATCATCAGGTTGTGCGTGAGTATTCTTAACACACGTTCACGCTCGCGTGAACAGTCGGTTTGCCCGCGGAGAAGCGAGCCGAGTATCCTCAAAAGGAGCGTAACGTTCGCCTATGAAGAGCTCAAAGTCAAATACTATAATCCCTGTTGCCACAAAACATTTTCTTTGAGGCGTCCATGTCACGACCCATCAGCCAAAGTCACTTACTAATTGGTAGCGTTCATTTGAAGACGATCGCGTACTGTATTTTTTTGCGCAACGCCTTGTTCAGCATAGATGTGACATTTTTTCGGACTCGTTTCAGGCAAAATCGGGAATTGTAGTGACAAAATGAAGACACGCTGCCCCCTGGTTGTGACGGTTTTTATCGGCTCTTGAAGAAGGTGGCCTTGGACGTTAACGCCCATGCGGCATTACGTGGAAGCCTGGCCTGAGACAAAATGGCTGGCCAGCCACCCGTATAAACTTTCTTCGTGTCAGCACGTGATCCTCTCCTATGAGGCTCCTGTCTTGTCTTCTGCATAGTCTGTAGGCCAGCGGCTTAGACGTGCTTTACTTTGGGTGTATTCGGTTGTATCCTCTTGGAGAGCCATGAGCCGATTTGGTCAGCAGTTGGCCGTATGGTTGATTTGGCAGTCTTGCATCAGTTCGAGATTCGGGTTGAACCTTATGGCACGGTGAATTTCAGTAATCTGGGCGATCGATATGGAAAATGAGAACACGCTTTCAGACTGTCGAATAAGTCGACGCAATTTCCTCCTTGCACTCACGGCAGGTGGGGCCGTGGTCGCATT
>DATKWR010000211.1:0-2337 GCA_035529475.1 Sedimentisphaerales bacterium
TACTACAACGCTACGAAGGCTCAAGAAGACTCAGGCGGCCAGCCGATGGTGCCTTTCAGGAACCGGATTCCTGGAAGGAGACATTGCATGGACGCCGACACAGTTTTGAGGATCAAACCCGCTTTGACGAAGTACTTGCACGAGTTTGACGGGTGTTTTGGCCGGATCACGGCCCGACGGCATCTGAACACGTATGTGCAGGGCCAACTGGGCGACTTGCCCCGCAAGAGCATTGAGCCGATGGCGGATGCGGCGGGAATCCCTCCCCGCACGTTGCAGGAGTTCCTGGGACTGTACCGCTGGGACGAGTCGGCTATACGGGATCGGACGCAGCATCGCGTGGCTCGCCGACATGCCCATGACCACAGCGTGGGTCTTCTTGACGAGACCAGCTTCGTCAAGAAAGGCCGGCACACCGCCTGCGTGCAGCGTCAGCATTGCGGGGCCGTCGGCAAGACGGAGAACTGCGTCGTCAGTGTCCACCTGGGCTACGCCACGCCGGATTTTCATTGTCTGCTGGACGGGGAACTCTATTTGCCGCAGGCGACGTGGCATGAGGACCGCCAACGATGCAGAGCGGCGGGAATTCCCGATGACGTGGTGTATCGCCCGAAGTGGCGAATCGGTCTGGAGCAGATTGTCCGGGCGCGAAGCAACGGCATTCGCTTCGCCTGGATGACGTTTGACGAGGGATACGGCAGCAAACCCCCGTTCCTGCGGGCCCTGGACGAGATGGGGCAGAACTACGTCGGCGAGGTTCCGGCGAACTTCACGGCCTGGACCAAACCGCCGGCGGTGCTGTACCGTGAGCATAGCAATGACCGGCTGGGGCGGCCGCGGAAGTTCCCCCGGCTGAAGGTCAAGAACAACCCGCCGGTTCCGGTGCGGCACATCGCGTCGTATTCGCCGTTGTTCCGACGGGCAGACGGGCAGACCTATCGTGTCAAGGACGGACACAAAGGGCCGATGGTCTGGACGGCCAAACGCATTGCCGTATGGCTGCAAGACGCCAACGGCCTGCCCACCCGGCCGCATCACCTGCTGGTGGCCTACAACGTGCTGGAACCGGAGAAGATCAAGTACTTCCTGAGCAACGCCCCGGAATCCACGTCGGTCGAGACGCTGCTGTTGGTGGCTTTCAGCCGCTGGAAGATCGAACGGATGTTCGAGGACGGCAAGGGCGAGTTGGGTATGGACCACTTCGAAGTACGCAAGTTCCGCTCCATCCGGCGTCATTTGCTTGTCAGTTGCGTCAGCTATCTGTTCCTGGCCGAGTTCCATCAAGCCCAGCGGGGGGAAAAACCCGCTCCTGGCGGTCTGCCAGGTTCGCACGGCGACGCGATATCTGGTGTCGACCTGGGTTCGCGGCGGGCGCTGCTCGCGGAAGTTCGCCGAGTGGATCAGCCAGCAGATTGTTCGCACGCAACAACGCAACGCCAAGAGCGACCGCAGCCACTGCAAGCGAACCTTGCGGCGCTTGCACGAAATCGGGCTGTATCTGAAAGACCTACCCATGTGTCAATGGAGACCTTCGTAGCGTTGTGGTACTAATGCCCCAATCGTCAATGACGCCATCTTCACCGCCCGGGCCGTCGTTGCCTCCCGCGCTGCATTGCTCACTTCTTCTGTCGGAGACGGCGCTCTCTCTGACGTCATGTCCACTTGCTTGGCCAACGCTGAGAATAGGGCTTCGAGGGCTTCAGCCACCGATGAAACGTCGGGAGCGGCGGCAAGACGTTTATAGACATCGCACTCGGCGAAGTCACGGACTGACGTAAGCTCCTGATAGGTAAGAAGTTCCCCGATTGGCCAGTACTTCGGCGTCGGCTCAGGGATGCCCAGGCGCATACGGAAGCTGGACTCGATTGCCGGTGTTGCCAGAATATACTTGCCCGCTACCGTGCCCACTGCAGACACGAGTCGATTGCGAAACCGAGCGAAGCTTTCGCCGGGCTCTTCCGCAAGCCCCCAGCGATCTCGGAACGTAGGCATACGATTCCCGTCGCTCATTGCACCTCCGGGTTCTGCCCACATAAACGCATAAACGGCATAAACGGGCATAAACGGGGCATTCTACTCTATCGCCTCTTTGCGTGGTCGGGCGCGGGGGTTCAGCGTCTGCTCCAGGCCGAGGCGGCGGTCGGTCTGGCGAAGCCTCTGGCGGATGTCCCGCGGCCCCACGTATCACCAAACCAGCATATCCGAGGCGGGGGAGTTGGGCAAGAGATTCTCCCGACCGGGCCTAGCAGCCCGTGGTAGAAGTCATTCTGGCTACGAGCGAGTCTTTTGTCCGGGCCTCATCGTCGCGAATACTCGACAAATCAACGGATTTGCCTG
>DATKWR010000212.1:0-2640 GCA_035529475.1 Sedimentisphaerales bacterium
TCTCAACCGCTTTCTGCGGCTCCGTGTCGGCGGCAATCGTTGCCGGCGCCGATCCAATCGTTGCTATCGTGACGAAGCCCTTCTTCTTGTGGTTCTTCGCTGTGACACGATCCGCGCCGGCGGTATTATCGCATTCCAAAAGAAAAACCGACAGAGCAACCAGCAAAAACAGCCGGGCCAAACACACAGAATTCGAGGTAAGCCATCTCATTTGCCATTCTCCAATGTTCGTGTCACTTTGCCTTTGCAGCACGTTGATCATCGATACTTGTTTTGGCCTCTATCTTATTGCCGTCGAGGACTACTTGTCCGACATGCTCCTCGATGCGAATCCCGACGGTCTGCGTTTGCGATCCATCAGGTCGCGTGTCGCGAATGACATTGTTCCTGAAGACCAGATCGTTTGTTTCTCCCCGAATGCGAATCCCGGCTGCCTGCCCGCCTGCTCCATTGTTCTCGATGACGTTTTCCTCCAGGCGATTGCGGTGCGCCGCCATTCCAAGCGTTTCATTGCGGAAAAAGATTCCATCCTCATGATTCGAGCGAATGATGTTGGAGCGCAGAAGATTGTCCGAGTCCTTATGCCCGATGGAGATGCCGAATTGCCCGTTGCCTTCCAACAGGTTATCCGTAAATAGCCCGTGTCGTACCCGCCAGCACAAGAACAGACCGTCGGTCCCATTGTTCCGGGCCATGCAATTTTGCACGCGCGGGCGCTGAGAACCGCTGCCCGGGTGTATGCCGAGCGAGTTGTTATCCTCGGAAACACATTCGACGACGGTCACATCGTTGGACTGCTGAAAACTGATCCCGTCCCCATTGTAGTTCCGCACTACACAGCCCTTGATGACAGTCCCGAAGGCCTGATAGAGAAATATCCCGGCGCCTCTGCATCCGTTCAAGTGGATGTTGGAGTCCTTGTTGCCCTCAACAGTCAAGTCCTCAACCCGCGCCCCTTCGATGTTATAGCCGCTGACCACGGGAAAAACGGTTGCGGCCCTGGCTTTGTTGCCGACCATGCAATCCGCCATTAGCGGTTTGTCGATTGAGAACGTGTTGTCGCTCTGCCCGGTGATGCGGGCAACGGTCGTGTGAAAGCCTCCCGCCCTGTCGTCCCAAATCGCAACGCCATAGCCCGGTGCGAATCCGTCCGGGTCCCGAACGGTAATTTGCCGCTCGCCAAAATCGCCATCGATCGCCAGTGCCGATACTGCTCCGTCGGCCTTTCGCAAAACCGTGCCGTCCTTCCTGCCCCGTACCGTAACGTTCGCCCGCAGATGCAGCGAATCGTACATCAGATACTCGCCCTCGCCGATTTCGACAGTTCCGCCTCCGAGGCCGGCGATATAATCCACCGCCGCCTGCAACACCCTGTTGTCGCCGCCGACGAGATCGGCGACTCCTTTGCCAACGGCGATACGAGGCAGTTGTTTCATCTGCGAGTGCATCGCCGCGGGCAACTGCTGCTCCTGCGGCCTGGGCGAGAAATCTCTTTCCATCTGCGAAGCGCTCGATACGCCGCCGGTACTTGCGACCAGGCCGCTTACAAGCAATAGTAGAAATAGATTCATCTTCATCGCTTGAACCTCCATTCTGCTTCCTCACGCTGCCGGTTGGCGAGGAGCATCAGACCAATTTCGCTTCAATCTGTTTGAGGGTTCTCATGGACTCTTCCGCGATTCTCCGGCCTCCGGGCGAAAAATCAAACACTTCAAGCGAAATCCATTTATCATATTTCAAGTCCTTCAACGTCTGAAAGGCTTTCACATAGTCGTTCACGGCGGTTCCCGTGCCGAGGTGTTTGCCGCCCGGCTCCTGAACGTGAACGTGGTGGATACGTTTGTAATGTTTCCTCAACAGGACGTCGAACGGATCGGTTTCATCACCGGTATTATTGAAGTCAAACATGATCTGAATCGCGGGATGATTGACACGCGATGCCAGCTCCGATGCTTCGGCCAATGTATTGACAACGTCGGTTGTGCGGTTGCCCAGAGGTTCAATCAGTATTTCGACGCCCCGCTGCTGAGCATGGTCCGCCACAGCGGCGAGACCATCGGCGAAATATTTCCCGGCTTCTTCGACCGGAATCCCTTTTGTGTTGCGCTGTTTGGGCGAGCCGAAGATCATGCGGGGACCGCCAAGATCGGCGCAAAAATCGATCAGCTCGTTGAGATACGCAACGGTCCTCTGGCGGACGGCGGCATCAGGAGTGGTGAAGTGGAGCCCTTTCGGCGGCGGCGCCAGCAGCCAATGAAGACCGACACATTCTATGCCGGCTCGTTGCATGACTGAAACCATCTCTTTGCGCTTCGCCGGGCCTATTTCTTGCACGTTTTCCTTGACCAGAGTAAACGCAGCAACTTCAATGCCTCGATACCCGGCGTCGCCTGCGATTTGGCATTGTTCAGGCCAGATCAGCTCGGCCATGCTCTCGTTGCACATTGCATAGTTGAAGCCACCCCACCGAGCAGCCACCTTTTCATGCTCACGACAACTCAGCATTGTACCGCCGAGCGCGGCGCCGCCCAAGACACGCCCTGCTGCCTTGATAAGACCCCGCCGGCTGTAATTTGGCATGGATGTATCTTCTGGATGTGACGAATCTTCTCTCATAATGCGTGCTCCCTTACGATGACA